>JALYSS010000127.1 GCA_030854685.1 Pseudomonadota bacterium
CCCGACGAAATCATCACGGCCGTCGACTTCCCGATTACACCGCGCGCCGCGTACGCGAAGTTTCCGAACCCCGCATCGCGCTTCGCGCTGGTCGGTGTGTTCGTCGCGCAGTCCGCGAACGGCGACGTGCGCGTCGCGGTTACCGGTGCGGCGCCGTCGGTATTTCGCGCGACCGCGATCGAGGACGCGCTCAGGCAAAGCTTCACGCCGGGAGCCGCGAAGGGCGTGAAAATCGATGCGAGCGGATTGAACAACGACCTGCACGCGTCGGCGGAGTATCGCGCGCATCTGATCGCCGTCATGGCGTCGCGAGCGGTCGCCGCGTGCGGGTAAACCCCGGCTCGCCGTCAGCGTCCTCGGCCGCTTGACCTATGCAGCGTATGTTCGCGTTTTAGTTAGCATTTCTGCTAACCAAAACACAAAGAACATACCGAAGCGCTTGATCACGTCAAGTGCGACTTTAGTCTATTCGACGGATGACTGAAGCGCTAGCGGTACGGATGCATGACGTAAAATGAGCGACTCTGGCGCATGCCGAGCGCCCGAGCGCCATACCCTGCCGATCCGCCGCCCGTCATGGAGTTAACTGTTCCCGCGTCCGTCGATGCCACGCTCGCGCTGCTCGAGCAGCACGACTACGTCGCCGACCGCAGGCTGGCCACTGCCGTCTTCCTCGCGCTGAAGCTCAAGCGCCCGCTATTCCTCGAAGGCGAGGCGGGCGTGGGCAAGACGGAAATCGCGAAAGTGCTCGCGGCGGGCCTGTCGCGGCCGCTCGTGCGCCTGCAATGCTACGAAGGCCTCGACGCGGCGGCGGCGGTGTACGAGTGGAACTATCCTCGCCAGATGATCGAAATCCGGCTCGCCGAAGCGGCGGGAGGCATCGAGCGCGCGGAGCTCGCGCACGACATCTTCACGACCCGCTTTCTTCTGCGGCGGCCGCTCCTGCAGGCGCTCTCGCCTGAAGACGGCGTACCGCCCGTGCTGCTGATCGACGAGATCGACCGCGCGGACGAGCCGTTCGAGGCATACCTGCTCGAGGTGCTGTCCGATTACCAGGTGACGATTCCGGAACTCGGCACGATCCGCGCGGAAACGCCGCCGATCGTCGTCATCACGTCGAATCGCACGCGCGAGATCCACGACGCGATCAAGCGCCGGTGCCTTTATCACTGGGTCGACTATCCGGATGCCGCGCGCGAGCTCGCCATTGTGCGGCGCAAGTGTCCCGCGACGTCGGAGTCGCTCGCGCGCGAGGTCGTCGCATTCACGCAGCGACTACGTGCGCTCGATCTCTTCAAGGCGCCCGGAATCGCGGAGACGCTGGACTGGGCCGAGGCGCTGATGGCACTCGATCGGATCACGCTCGATCCGCAAACGGTCGCCGATACCCTCGGCGCGCTGCTCAAGTATCAGGACGACGTCGCCGCGATCACCCCCGACGTCGCCGCGAAACTCGTTCGCGAGGCACGGGCCGAGCAGACCTGACGCACGATGCCCGGACACGTCGCGGACAACGTTCTCTATTTCGTGCGCGTCCTGCGCGCGGCGGGATTGCCGGTAGGACCGGCGAAGGTGCTCGATGCGCTGGCGGCCGTCGAGGCGGTCGGCGTCGACAACCGTAGCGACTTCCGCGAGGCGCTCGGCGCCGTGCTGGTGTCTCGCCGCGAGCACCTGGCGATCTTCGAGCAGGCGTTCGACCTGTTCTGGCGCAATCCGCGCATCCTCGAGAAGATGATCGCGGCGCTCCTGCCAAAGGTCTATGGTCGCACGAACGACGTCGGCGAGGACCTGCCGGCGCGTCTCGCGCAGGCGCTGCTGCCGCCGCCTGCGCCGCAAGGCCAAGCCGAAGAGAAGGAAGCGGACCTCGATGCGGCGTTCTCGTTTTCGGCGCGCGAGATTCTGCAGCACAAGGACTTCGCGACGATGAGCGTCGAGGAACTCGGCGAGGTCAAGGCGCTCCTTCGAACGATGAAGCTGCCGTTGCCCGCCATGCGCGTGCGCCGGACCGTCGCGGCTTCGCGCGGGCGGGCGATCGATCTGCGCGCGACGTTGCGTCGCAGCGTCGGCGCAAGTGGCGCGCTGACGCCGCTCAGGTTCCGTGAGCGCAAGCGACGTCCGCCCCCGCTTTGCGTGCTGTGCGACGTCTCGGGCTCGATGGATCGCTACGCGCGCATGCTGCTCCATTTCCTCCACGCGATCACGAACGACCGCCATCGCGTGCACGTGCTGACGTTCGGCACACGGCTCACGAACATCACGCGCCATCTGCGGCATCGCGATGTCGACGTCGCGCTCGCGCGGGTCGCCGACGCGGTAGAGGACTGGGCGGGCGGCACTCGAATCGGCTGCTGCCTCACCGAATTCAACCGGAAATGGTCGCGGCGGCTCCTCGGGCAGAATGCGGTCGTGCTGCTGATCAGCGACGGGCTCGATGCGGATGCGGGCGACGGGCTGGCGTTCGAGGCCGAGCGGCTCGCCAAGTCCTGCGCCCGGCTCGTGTGGCTGAACCCGTTGCTGCGCTACCCGGGCTTCGAAGCGCGACCGGCGGGCATTCGCGCGCTGCTGCCGCACGTCGACGACTTTCTTCCGGTGCACAATCTCGAAACGCTGACCGACCTCGCCAAGGCGCTTGCGCATCCGCATCCGCGTCCGCGCGGCAGCGCGGCGATCGCGTTCGCGAGCTGACATACGTCATCGATGGAACTGTCGAACACACGCGTCGTTCCCGCACCGCCGCTCACCGTCTGGGCGGCGTTGAACGATCCGGTCGTCCTGAAGGAGTGCATTCCCGGCTGCGAGTCGCTCGAGCGCACCGGCGAGAACGCGTATGAAGTCGTGATGGCGGCGCGCGTGGGCCCGGTCTCGGCGCGCTTCAACGGGCGCATGACCATGACCCACGTCGATCCTCCGAATGCGTACACGTTGCATTTCGAAGGGCAGGGCGGCGCGGCAGGTTTTGCGCGGGGTGAAGCGCGCGTCACGCTGGCGCCACAGGGCGACCAGCACACGTCGATGATGTACGAGGCGAAGGCGCAGGTGGGAGGCAAGCTTGCGCAGATCGGGTCGCGGCTCGTCGACGGCGCGGCGGCGAAGATCACCGACGATTTCTTCGCGCGCTTCGTGGCGCGGGTCGCGCCAACGGAACCGGTCGCCGAGGCTACCGCATCGAGCGCCGCGCTGGCGCCGCTGACGGCGAGCCCGGCCCGTGGATCGCCGGCCGACGCGGCGCCGATAGCGCTCGCGCCGCCAGGCGGTTCGTCCTGGATTCGTTATGCGGCGGTCATTGCAATCGCCATCGTGCTGATCGTGCTGTACGCGCGCGGCTATCGCTAGCCGCGTCGGGAGAAATCAATGGATAGCGTCGATCTGGATGTCCTGCGCAAGTGCGCTGCGTGGGTGGACGAAGGACGCCGCGTTCTGCTCGTGACCGTCGTCAAGACGTGGGGCAGTTCGCCGCGCCCCGAAGGTGCGATGCTTGCGGTGCGCGAAGGCGGCCTCGTCGTCGGTTCCGTGTCGGGAGGCTGCATCGAGGACGACATCGTCGACCGCACGCGCCGTGAAGGCCAGCGCGCGACCCAATGCGAGGTCGTGACGTATGGCGTCTCGGCCGACGAGGCGCGTCGCTTCGGGCTGCCCTGCGGTGGCACGATCCAGCTCGTGCTCGAGCCGCTGACGCGCGAATCCGGCGTGCGCGCGCTGTTGCGCGAGGTCGAGACCGGCCACCTGGTTGCGCGGCGCCTCGACCTCGTCTCCGGATTCGCGACGTTGCATCCGGCGCAGCCGAACGACGGCCTCGAATTCGACGGCAAGACGCTGCGGACGATTCACGGACCGCGCAATCGGATGCTCGTCATCGGCGCGTCGCAACTGTCGAAATATCTGGCGCAGATCGCCGTGGGCCTTGGCTACGACGTGACGATCTGCGATCCGCGCGAGGAGTACACGGAGACGTGGGACGTGCCCGGCGTCACGCTCGTGCGCACGATGCCCGACGATACGGTGCAGGCGATGCAGCTCGATGAGCGCTCCGCGGTCGTCGCGCTGACGCACGACCCCAAGCTCGACGACCTCGCGCTGATGGAGGCGCTCAAGTCGCGTGCTTTCTACGTCGGCGCGATCGGATCGCGCGCGAACAACGAGAAGCGTCGCGAGCGCCTGCGGGAATTCGATCTCGCCGACGAGGACATCGCGCGACTCCATGGACCGATCGGCCTTTACATCGGCAGCCGAACACCGCCCGAAATCGCGATTTCGATCCTCGCCGAGATCACGGCGATCAGGAACGGCGTCGATCCAGGCCACATTACGTCGGTGGCCGCCGCCAAGGCCGAGCTCGCGACGACGCCCACGTGCAGCGTGCTGAATGATCCGTCGGCGGTCGCGGCGCGTGTGACGCAATGAGCGCCGCAGGACCGCCCCAAAGCGCGCATTGCACCCTCCGGGGGGCAGCGCAGCGGTCGTATTGGCCAATACGGCCGCAAGCGTGGGAGGGTCATCAATGAGCCTCGGCTATCAATCCGGATTTGGCAGCGAGTTCGCCACCGAGGCGCTCGAAGGCGCGCTGCCGATCGGCCGCAATTCGCCGCAGCGTGCGCCGTACGGGCTGTACGCCGAGCAGTTTTCTGGAACGGCCTTCACGGCGCCACGACATGCGAATCGCCGCTCCTGGCTGTATCGCATTCGTCCCGCCGTGCTGCATGGCGCGTTCGAGGCGTACCCGCAACCGGCAATTGCAACGGCGCCGTTCGACGCGGCGCAAACATCGCCCAACCCGTTGCGCTGGGATCCGTTTCCGTTTCCCGAGGCGCGCACCGATTTCGTCGACGGACTCGCGACGATCGCCGGCAACGGCAATGCGGCCGCGCAGCTTGGCATCGGGATTCACGTCTACGCGTGTAATTGCTCGATGGGCGATCGCTATTTCGACAACGCCGACGGCGAGTTGTTGATCGTGCCGCAGCAGGGAGGTCTCCGGATTGCGACCGAGCTCGGCATTCTCGACGTCGAGCCTGGCGAATTCGCGCTGGTTCCGCGCGGCGTTCGCTTTTGCGTCGAGTTGCGCGATGTTCACGCGCCCGCGCGCGGCTATGTCTGCGAAAACTACGGCGCGCTCTTCCGGCTTCCCGAACTCGGTCCGATCGGCGCCAACGGTCTCGCCAATCCCCGCGATTTCCTGGCACCGGTCGCGGCTTACAGCGAACGCGAAGGAGACTTCGAGCTGGTCGCGAAATTCGGCGGCCGATTGTGGCGCGCGTCGATCGATCATTCGCCGCTCGACGTCGTCGCCTGGCACGGCAACTACACGCCGTACAAGTACGACCTCGCGCGCTTCAACGCGATCAACACGGTGAGCTTCGACCATCCTGATCCGTCGATTTTCACCGTGCTCACGTCGCCCTCGGATACCGCCGGCACGGCGAACGTCGACTTCGCGGTGTTCCCGCCGCGCTGGATGGTCGCCGAAGGCACGTTCCGCCCGCCGTGGTTTCACCGGAACGTGATGAGCGAATACATGGGACTGGTCCGCGGCGTCTACGACGCGAAGGCCGAGGGCTTCGTGCCGGGCGGCGGCAGCCTGCACAACGCGATGTCCGGACATGGGCCGGATGCGGCGACCTTCGAGCGGGCGTCGCAGGCCGACCTCGTGCCGCAGAAGATCGATGGTACGCTCGCATTCATGTTCGAGAGCCGCTATGTGATCCACCCGACGCCGTACGCGCTTGCGTCTGCGCAGCTGCAATCGGACTACCCGGCGTGCTGGCGCGGACTCGCGAAGCGCTTCAGCGACCGACGTTGAGCGCGACGCGCCCTCCAGCATGAGTCCCAACGACCCGAAGCTGAAATCCTTCGTTGCAGTTGCCAGGGATTCGCATTTTCCGATCCAGAACCTGCCGTATGGCGTCTTCACCACGCCGGCGAATTATTCTCCGCGCATCGGTGTCGCTATCGGCGACCAGGTGCTCGACCTGTCAGTGCTCGAGCAGGCCGGGTTGCTCGATCTCGTGCCCGGCGAGCGACTCTTCAATCGTCCGACGCTCAATGCGTTCATCGAGCGCGGCCGCGATACGTGGATGCGAGCGCGAACCGCCATCAGCGATCTTCTGCGGCAGGAGAACGCGCGGCTGCGTGACGATGCGCGCCTGCGCGCACGCGCGTTCGCGCCGCAGTCGGCCGCGAAAATGCTGCTGCCGCTCACGATACCTGGCTACACCGATTTCTATTCGTCGAAGGCGCACGCGACGAACGTCGGCTCGATGTTTCGCGACTCTGCGCACGCGCTCCTGCCGAACTGGCTTTACGTACCGGTCGCGTACAACGGACGCGCGAGTTCGATCGTCGTGAGCGGCACGCCGGTACTGCGTCCCAACGGACAGACGAAACGGCCCGACGCGCAGCAACCGCTGTTCGGATCGTCGCAAAGACTCGATTTCGAGCTCGAGATGGCATTCGTCGTCGGCGTCGGCAACGCGCTCGGCGAGCCGATATCCGTCGGGACGGCGCTTTCGCACGTGTTCGGCATGGTGCTCATGAACGACTGGAGCGCGCGCGACATCCAGCAGTGGGAGTACATTCCGCTCGGTCCGTTCAACAGCAAGACGTTCGCGACGTCGATTTCGCCGTGGATCGTGACCATGGACGCGCTCGAGCCGTTTCGCATCGAGGGGCCGGTGCAGAACCCGGCGCCGTTGCCGTATCTCGAGACGTCCGGTCCGCAGGCGTACGACATTCATCTTGAAGCGTCGCTCGCCCCGCCGGGCAAGCCGGCGGCGACGATCTCACGGACCAATTTCGGCACGATGTACTGGAATATCGCGCAGCAGCTCGCGCACCACACGGTGTCGGGCTGCAACACCCGGATTGGCGACCTGATGGGATCGGGGACGATCAGCGGCGCGTCGCCCGACAGCTGCGGTTCGCTCCTCGAGATCACCGCGAACGGTACGCGCCCGCTGCGCCTGCAGGATGGTACCGAGCGGAAATTCCTCGAGGACGACGACGAGTTGATCCTCACCGGATGGGCGCAGGGCAAGGACTACCGCGTCGGATTCGGCGAGGTGCGGGGACGCATCGTTGCCGCGCGATCGTTCTGAGTCAGGGACGCGGATGACGACATCGTTCGCGGCAAGTGCTGCCGCCGCGGCGAAATATTCGACGCCGAAATCCGGGCAGTCGGTGCCGATCAGCAGGGCGGGATGGTCGCGTGCATGCGAGGAGCGGAGCGCGTCGTGCATCCGTGTTCCGAGATCACCCGCGCATTGCGGCATCAGCACGACACCGAAGCGATCGCGCCAGGTTTTGAAACTCGCCGCATCGAGCGACGATGCGCACCGCAGCTCGACCTCGTCCACGTACCCTTGCGCGCGCGCTGCCTGCGCCGTCGCGAGCGCGCGTTCGACAAGCATCCGGTAGAAGGAGGCGGCGCGTTCGGCGCCCTCGCACGAACGCCGGGATGAGCGCGAGCAGGCCCAGCAACGCGAGGGCGCCGAAGGCCACGATGGCCGCGACGAAAAGCGCGGCGAGCAACGTCTTAACGACCGCGGTGCGAGTCAACGGCAGGATGCGTTCCGAGCCATGACGACGATCACGTTCCCCGCAGCCCGAAGATGCGACGCATCCACGCGCGCGACGACGGCGTCAGCGCCTCTTTGCGCCGCTCATCGGCGGCGCGACGGGCGACCTGCGAACGCGTCGGATAGGCGTGAATGGCCGCCGAAAGATCATCGACGCTCATCTGCTTGCCGATCGCGAGTACGCATTCCGCGATGAGCTCGCCGGCATCGGCGCCGACGATCGCCGCACCCAGGAGCCGGCCGTGTCGATCCGTCACGAGCTTCGCGAAGCCCTCGGTTTCGCCCTCGGCGCGCGCGCGATCGACGTCGTCAAACGGGAAGCGATATACGCGGTACTCGATGCCATGCCGGCGCGCTTCGGCTTCGGAGAGCCCGACCCGCGCGAGTTCGGGATCGGTGTACGTACACCACGGAACGACCGGCGACGGCTTCGACCAGCTCATCCGAAACAGCGTCTGGCGCAGCACGATCCCCGCGTGATGCTCGGCGACGTGCGCGAACTGAAACGTGCCGGCAATGTCGCCGACGACATGGATGCGCGGGTTCGTCGTCGCGAGCACGGCGTCGACGGCGATGCCCCCCGCGTCGAGATGTACGCCGGCGGCATCGAGTCCCAGGCCCTCGACGTTGGGCACGCGGCCGGCGGCGAGCATCAAATGCGTGGCGGTTAGTTGCTCGACCGCGCCGTTGGCGGTGCGCAGCGTCATGCGGATGCGGCCGGCGTGCGGGTCGCCGGGCATGACGCCGCCGACGCTGATGCCAAGGTGATAGCGCACGCCCTCCGCCTCGAGCTGGCGCTGCACGACGGCGGCCACGTCGGCGTCTTCGCGCGGCAGGATCTTGTTCGCCATATCGACGACGATCACGTCGCTGCCGAGACGCCGGAACGCCTGCGCCATTTCGCTGCCGATCGGGCCCGCGCCGGCGATGATCAGCCGTGGCACCGGCTCACGCAACGCGAACACGGTCTGGTTCGTCAGGTACGGGACGTCCGCGAGTCCTGCGATCGGCGGAATCGCGGGTCGCGACCCGGTCGCGAGCACGAAGTGCTTCGCGGTGATCGTCCGACCGTTGACGTCGAATGCGGTGGGCGAAATGAACCGGCCGCTGCCGTGTATAACGTCCACGCCGAGGCTGCGAAAGCGCTCGGGACTGTCGTGCGCGGCGATGCCGGCGACGACACCCGCGACGCGCTCCATCACGCGCGCGAGGTCCGGCTTCGGGTCGACGGAAGCGAGCGCCCAGCGGTTGGCATGGCGCATCGTATGCGCGACGCGCGCCGACTTGAGCAGGGTCTTGGACGGCACGCAGCCGTGCCAGAGGCAGTCGCCGCCGAGCCGGTCCTTTTCGATCAGCGCGACTTTGGCGCCAAGCTTGGCACCGCCGGCCGCGACGACGAGACCGCCGGCGCCGCCGCCGATGACGGCAAGGTCGAATTCAGGCTTGGCCACGTTGGAAATCGATGTGGGCGATGAAAAAACGCCGGGACGGCCATGGCGCGCCCTGTTGCATCTTACTCCGGAGTAGAGGGCGTCAGAAATCGGTGTCGGAGGTGTAATTCGGCGGAATTGGTTGGGTCGGATATCGGGATATCCAGCCGAATTACACTTCCCACGCCTTCCTAATGGAAATCGCGGGAGCGCGTGGGGAGCGAGCCGAGCATCGGCGTCAGGTCGACGAGACGGCCGGCGAGGACGTGCACGACACTGCCCTCGCGCTCGATCTTGCCGTAGACGCCGAGAAGTCGCGCACCGAGCAGTTCACGCCGCTGACGGTCGCCGAGATCGCGCCAGACGATGACGTTCGTAGCACCCGTCTCGTCTTCGAGCGTGACGAACACGACTCCGCTCGCCGTGTCCGGCCGCTGGCGGCCGATGACGATGCCGGCAGTGCGGACGAGGCGGCCATGTGGCGCGCGCTGGATGTCGTCGGCGGTCGCGAGCCGACGCTCGCGCAGTTGCCGCCGCAGCAGCGCCAGCGGATGCCGGCGCAGCGTCAATCCGAGCCGCCGGTAGTCGGCGACGACGTCCTGGCCTTCGGTCGGCGCCGGCAATGCGGGTTGCGCTTCGTCGAATTCGGTGCCCGCAAGAAGCTCGGGCAGCCGCTCGATGCCGGCGACGTTCCATACCGCGTCGTGACGATGGCCCGCGAGCGATGCGAGTGCATCGGCATCGGCGAGGGCGGTCAAGTCGCGCTGGTCGAGCTTTGCGCGATGCGCGAGATCCGCGACGCTCGCGAACGGCCGCGCGCGTCGCGCGTCGACGATGCGTTTGGCGCCGGCTTCGGTGAGACCGCCGACGAGGCGCAGACCGAGGCGCAAGGTGGGCCCCTCACCCCAACCCTCTCCCTCTGCGGCGAGGGCGCGCTTCGGAAAAATGGGGTCAGAGCCGTAATAATTGGCTGGCACAGGCTTGTCGCTATGGGCGTCCTGTTTCGGCTGTCCATTATTACGGCTCTGACCCCATTTATTTTCGAGCGTGCAATCCCACTCGCTGATCGTCACGTCCGCCGGCCGCACATCGACGCCATGCCGGCGCGCATCGCCGACGAGTTGTGCGGGCGCATAGAAGCCCATCGGCTGCGAATTGAGGAGCGCAGCGCAGAACGCCGCCGGCTCGTAGTGTTTGAGCCACGACGACACGTAGACGAGCAATGCGAACGACGCCGAATGCGACTCCGGGAAGCCGTATTCGCCAAAGCCCAATATCTGTTGATAGATCTGGCGCGCGAACGC
>JALYSS010000157.1 GCA_030854685.1 Pseudomonadota bacterium
CAGTTCGACCGCGGACGCGCGTCCGCGGTCCACATGCACGCGCCGTACGGACGCGGACGTACGAATCGTCACGCCGCGAGCGACGCATTCCTTGGCCATCGCCTGCGTGATCGCACCCATGCCGCCCAGCGCGTGGCCCCATTGCCCGCGCTCGCCGTTCACCTCGCCGAAAACGTGATGCAGCAGCACGTACGCCGACCCCGGTGCATACGGACTCTGGAAATTGCCGACGACGGCATCGAAGCCGAACGCGGCCTTGATCGGATCGGACTCGAACCAGCGATCGAGAAGCTCGCCAGCGCTTTTCGTGAACAGGTCGAGCACGTCGCGCTGACCCGAACGATCGAGCGTGCGAAACGGCTTCGCCGTCTTCCACACATCGAGCGCCATGCCGACCCGCCCACCGCGATGCGCGCCGACGTTGGGCGGCGTCACGTGCAGCAACGCGCGCAGCACGTCCGCCACGCGCGACAGCATCGCGTAGTACGCCGGCAGCCGATCGGCATCGCGCGATGAGAACTTCGCGACTTCGCCTTGCGTTGCCGCGAGACCGCCGCCGACCTTCAGGTATGCGTTATCCGGCAGCGGCAGGAAGTTGGCGAGCGGCCGCTTGACGATTTGCAACCCATGGCTTGCGAGATGGAGTTCCTCGATCACTTGCGGCGCGAGCAGGCTCACCGTGTAGCTCGCGGTGGAATTGCGAAAGCCCGGATGGAATTCCTCGGTCACTGCCGCACCGCCGACGATGTCGCGGCGCTCGACGATGCACACCGACAGTCCTGCGCCGGCGAGATAGGCGGCGCAAACGAGTCCGTTGTGGCCGCCGCCGATGACGACGGCGTCGTATCGCGGCACTACTCGCCGAGCCCGGCGGCAACGTTCGAAAATCCGCAATCGACGTAGGTAATCTCACCCGTGATCGCACTCGACATTGGCGAAAAGTAGAACGCCGCGACGTTGCCCACTTCGTCGATCGTCACGTTGCGGCGTAACGGCGCCGCCTGCTCGACGAAATGCAGGATCTTCGAGAATCCGGCGATGCCGGCGGCCGCGAGCGTCTTGATCGGACCCGCGGAGATCGCGTTCACGCGCGTGCCTTCCGGTCCCATCGCGGCAGCGAGATACCGGACATTCGCCTCGAGACTGGCCTTCGCCAGGCCCATCACGTTGTAGTTCGCGAGCGCGCGGACGGCACCCAGGTAGGTGAGCGTCAGCAGCGACGCGTTGCGGCCGGCGAGCAGCGGCCGCGCACCCTTTGCAAGTGCCGCGAAGCTGTAGCTCGACACGTCGTGCGCCGTTGCGAACGCCGAGCGCGAGAGCGCATCGAGAAAATCGCCCGACAACGCCTCGCGCGGCGCGAACGCGATCGAATGCAGCAGGCCGTCGAGACCCTGCCATTCGGCACGCAGCGTATCGAACAGTTGCGCGATCTGTTCGTCCGAGGCGACGTCGCAGGCGAGCACCGGGCACGGGCCGAACTCGGCTGCGATCCTGACAACGCGGTCCTTCAGTTCCTCGCTCGCGTAGGTGAACGCAAGCGTCGCGCCTTCGCGGTGGCAGGCCTTGGCGACCCCGTATGCAATCGAACGACTCGACAGCACGCCGGTGATCAGGATCTTGCGGTCGGCGAGCAGACGCATGCGACGTGGCGTGATTGGCCGAAAAAAGTGCCGGTATACGCGGCGCCGCTTCAGAACGAGATGGGCGTCGCCGGCTCGAACACGCCGCAGGCGATCGCTTCGTTCGGCACGTCCGGTTGCGCCTCGGTCACGTTCGACCCCGCATAGACCACGACGCTGCGGCCGGCAACGCCGTTGGCACCGTTCGCACGCAAGCCCGCAACCCGTAACGATGATTCCGCCCGGTCTTCGGAGTTGGCGTGCTGCGTCGGAATGAGGTCCTGCGGCCGCTTTCCGGGGGGCGCCCACGCGGGGCCGGCCGAAAATCCATTCGGCGACGAGCAATTCGCATTCTCATGAATCGCGATGCGGAAATCCCCGGGTGGAATGTTCATCATGGACACGAGCACGCTCGCGCCATCGCCACGGTCGATGATGCGGATCTTGCCCGACACGGCGGAACCGCCGATGGCGCGCAGCGGGGCGACTTCACCGTATGTTTCCGTTGACGATTGGGGTTCGGGAGCCGTCGCACCCGTCAAGCCGCGGATCGTCGAACAGCCGGTGAACGAGCCGCAGGCCACGATGATGGCCACTGCGACCCGCGAGTTGAACTTCCGTTCGAGAATCAAGTTGCTGGGCTCCGGCTCACGTGAGGGCGTGTGCAATCCGGAGTTGATTGTCGCATGCGCGAGTACGGGTCGACCCGGATCGTCTTCTGCGGATACCGTTTGGCGGACAGAAGCGCGGCATCGCGCATTCCGCGCGAATGTTGGTAGCATCGCACTCGCTGCGCCTTGTCGAGTGTAAAGTGTGCGCTACAACGATCGCCGGTACCGCGACCACGCAGTTCCGTTTCGGTTCTTTTCCATGATCAGCCCGTGCTGACTCCCGATGACTACAGGAGATTCGTCCATGCATGAAAGTACGCTGAAGCGTCTGGTTGTCGTCCTGGCACTCGCGCCCTTCCCGCTCGTCGCCCATGCCGCGCCCAGCTGTGCCGCCCTCGATCAACTGCTCGCCGGAAGGACGACCGGCGTCGTCGTCTGCTTTCACAGCGACGACCTGAGAACCAACAATGCGGTTACCACACCCCTCGACAATTCGATCCTGAACTTCGCCGATGGCAAGCCGTTTCCCGGAATTTTCGGCGGCATCGGCGGCTTCACGCCCAAAACCGACCGGGGCGTGATCTCGAACGGTCCCGTGCCAACGCCGACGGCGGTGCCCGGCATCCAGGTCGAAGGCTGGCTCGCCGACGATCCGGCGAAGGAGGCGCGCTTCGTCCTGCGCTTCCCCGACGATTGGAACGGCAGCCTCGTGGTTGCCGGCGCGTCTGGCACGCGCAGCGAATACAACGGCGACTTCGCGTGGAGCGACTACGTGCTGCCGAAGGGCTATGCGTACGCATCGCAGAACAAGGGCGTGCTGAACCTGTATATCGATGCGTTCAACAACTCGATCTCTCAACCAGCCTCCGATCCGCTGGCGTGCCGGCTGAATCCGGCATCCCTGACTTGGGTCCATTTCTACGACAACGACCCGCAGAAGCCCTTCACGCAGTGGACGCAGTACATGCTGGAGACGGCGGAGCTCGCGCGCGACGCCGCCAAGGCGACCTACAGGAAGTTTCCGCGCAATACGTACGCGGTCGGCACGTCGAACGGCGGCTACCAGGTGCGCCGCGCGATCGAGGAAGCGCCGAACCTGTTCGACGGCGGCGTCGACTGGGAAGGCACGTTCATCGACGCGAGCGGCCCGAACATCCTGATCGACCTGCCACCGGCGATCCGCAACTTCCCGGCCTACGTGGCATCGGACTACGACCCAAACAGCGTAGCCGCACAGAACATCCTGGCCGCCGGCTATCCGCCGGACATCGTGAAGCGTGATCCGGCCACCAAGGCCGTCACCGACTCGCTGTGGCTTCGCTACTCGAACTCGTTCTGGGAAGTCACTGCCTGCCAGTGGCAGGAGCGCTTCGATCCGACCTATCCGACCTACACGGCGGGTCTCGGTAATTACGACTACCTGTTGCGAATCGGCGTGCCGGGGGTTTTCGACGCGGTCAATGCGACCGCGACGACCGGCAAGATCAAGAGGCCGCTCATCACGGTCGCGGGAACGATGGACGCGCTGCTGCCCATCGAGCGGCAGGCGCGCGCCTACGAGGCGGCGGTGAATGCGTCGCGCAAGGGCAACAACAACGAGCGCAAGGCGCAATACCGGTTGTACGAGGTGCAGAACGGCAATCACATCGAGGCCAACGCGCTTCCCGCGGCGTTCCCGCAGCTTCGCGTGATCCAGCCGTACGCTCAGGCGGCCTTCGATCTCCTGGTGGCGCACGTCGAGAACAAGGCGCCGTTGCCGCCGAGCCAATGCATTCCGAAGGATGGTGCGATCTCGGCGAGCCCGGCGCAATCGGGCCACTGCGCACAGCTCTTCGTGCCGTAGCGCGAACGCAGGCGCGAAATGCGAGTTCCGCGGGAATCGCCGCGGTAAAATGGAACGGCCGCCGCCTTTTCGGCGGCTGTTTCATTTGAGAGATCGCAATGCCGTTGCCGATGATGCCCGAGGAAATCGTGTCCGAGCTGGACAAGCACATTGTCGGGCAGGACGCGGCGAAGCGCGCGGTCGCCATCGCACTGCGCAATCGCTGGCGCCGCCAGCAGGTGCCCGACCCGCTGCGCCAGGAAATCACGCCAAAGAACATCCTGCTGATCGGGCCGACGGGCGTTGGAAAGACCGAGATCGCACGCCGCCTCGCGCGCCTGGCCGACGCGCCGTTCGTGAAAGTCGAGGCGACCAAGTTCACCGAAGTCGGTTACGTCGGCCGGGACGTCGATACGATCGTGCGCGATCTCGTCGAAGTCTCGATCAAGCAGACGCGCGAAGCGGAAACGCGCGTGGTGCGCGATCGTGCGGCGGATGCCGCCGAGGAACGCGTGCTCGACGTCCTGTTGCCGCCGGCGCGCGAGGTCAACTTCGAGGACATGAAACCGGCCGATTCGGCGACGCGCCAGAAATTCCGCAAGATGCTTCGCGAGGGTCAGCTCGACGAGAAGGAAATCGACATCGAGATCTCCGTTTCGCCGCCGCAGGTGGACATCATGGCGCCGCCGGGAATGGAAGACCTTACCTCGCAAATCCAGGGGATGTTCCAGCAGATCGGCGGCGGTCGACGCAAGGTGAAGCGGATGAAAGTGCCGGATGCGCTGAAACAGCTCACCGACGAGGAAGCCGGAAAGCTCGTCAACGACGACGACATCAAGTTGCGCGCGCTCGCGTCGGCCGAGCAGAACGGCATCGTGTTCATCGACGAGATCGACAAGATCGCCGCGCGCACCGACACGCATGGCGCCGACGTTTCGCGGCAGGGCGTGCAGCGCGATCTGCTGCCGCTCGTCGAAGGCACGACGGTCACGACCAAATACGGGATGATCAAGACCGACCACATCCTGTTCATCGCATCCGGCGCATTTCACCTGTCGAAGCCGTCCGATCTGATTCCGGAACTGCAGGGACGATTGCCGATTCGCGTCGAGCTCTCGCCGTTGTCGGTCGAGGATTTCGAGCGGATCCTCACTTCGACCGATGCCTGCCTCACGCGCCAATACGAAGCGTTGCTCGGCACCGAGCAGGTTCACCTCGAGTTCATGCCGGCCGGCGTCCGGCGGCTCGCCGAGATTGCGCACGCGGTCAACGAACGGCAGGAAAACATCGGCGCGCGCCGACTCTACACGGTGATGGAGCGCCTCCTCGAGGACGTCTCGTTCCACGCCGCGCGGCGCACCGGCGAGACGATCACGATCGACGCTGCATTCGTCGATAGCCGCCTCGCCGGCATCGCGGGCGACGACAATCTGGCGCAGTACATTCTTTAGAGCCTCGATCCTGCGATTCCAGCGCCGCCGCATCCGCCAGGTACGGTGGATCCGGCGCGACGTAGACGGTGACGTCGTGGTCGAGCGCGCGACGCGGGTTGCCCGCTACAGCTCGCTCACGATCGCGCTGCGGTTGCAGGGCTGGTCCACGTCCGCGAGATAAACGTCAGGCTATTGCTTGCGCACGCGCACGACGCCGGTCATGAACGGATGCACGGTGCAGATGTAACTGAAGTCGCCTTCGCTCGCAAAGTCATGCTCGAACTTGTCGTCGGTATCCAAACCCTTCGAAGCGAAACTCCTGTCGTTGCTGGTCACCGTATGCGGCGTTTCGTCGTGATTGGTCCACACGATCCTGGTGCCGGGTGCGATCGTGATTTCCTTTGGCTCGTACGCGAATTTCGAGATGCCGATATCCACGGCCGGTGGTGCCGTCGCAGCCGCTGCGAAGATCGCGGGTGCCACGAAGGCCACGCCAGGAATCGACGCGAGAAGCAGGCACGCTCGAAGCAGATGGCTCGTGTTGCGAAAGGAAGCAAAGCTCACGGCACTCTCCCTGTATGGGCGGTTTCCCGAGACTCAGTGATCGAGCGGCTTATCGATCATCGCGAGTTCCTGTCGCCCGCGCACGATGCTGAGCTCGCGCGTTCCGAGCAGCTTGCCGAGCTCGCCGGCGGGAACCGTTACCGGACCGGGCTCGCCGATGCCCGACTGCCCGGGTGTGGGCAGCGGGTAGGCCAGCGACATCGCCGTGTGCAGCGCGATATGCCCTTCGACCTTCTGCAGAACTTGATGGATATGTCCGTTCAGTACGGTGACCGATCCGTACGGGCGCAACAGTGCGATCGCTTGTGCCGAATCAGCCGTGCCCCAACCCCACGGTTCCCAGACCGTCCACAGCGGAATATGCGCGAGCACGACAATCGGCGTCGATCCGGAGACGCCTGAGAGATCGTTTTTCATCCACGCGATTTGTTCGTCACCGAGGGCCGCCAGCCGGCCCATCTTGAAACCGAGCACATTGTTCAAACCGATGAAATGCGCGCCGCCCTGATTGAAGCTGTACCAGGCCTTGCCGTTTCCATCGTGGTCGAAGAACTTGAGATAACCGTTCACGCCTTCATCGATCGTGTCGTGCTCGCCCGGAATCGCGTGCACATGATCGACGTGCAGTTCCCGCAGGAGCTCGCGTGCGTGGCCGAATTCCTCGGGCTTCGACAAATGGCTCACATCGCCGGTGTGCACGACGAAGGCCGGTGCCTGCGGCAGCGCATTGATATCGGCCATCGCGCGGCGCAGGCTTCCGACGACGTCGGGATTGGCTTCCTTGCGAAACCCGATATGCGTATCGCTGATCTGCACGAAAGTGAGCGGGCCTTCGGCGGAGGCCATGGACTCGTTCGCCGTCGTCGCGCCGAGCGCACGCGGCACGCCCCCGGCAATCGTCCAGACAACGGCCGCGCCACTCCAGGCGGCCAGGCAGTTCAATGCTCGACGGCGGGCGGGATCGTGGCCGGCATCGGCGGTATCGTTTGGGCTCATGCGAGACTCCTTGTCGCGAAGGCGGGATTGCCTGTCCCGGTCAATACCGAACGAGGGGGAGATTTATTCCGCGACGCGTGCCTTTGGAAAACGGGAACGATTACGGCGTGGGCGCATCGCGGGCGAGCCGCTCGACGAACGCAGTCAGCACGTCGGAACTGACGTCGGACACGCCGACCCAGTCCCAGCCCGGGCCGCTCGCCTGCGCGGCGTTGAACCCGCGAATCGTGCGCAGACGGGGTGCTGCGCGCGACGATCCGGGTAGAACGAAGACGTCGATCACGTGATTGCGGTAGCGATAGACGAGCGTGGCGACCGGCCGCTGGTCGAGTGTGGCGATCCGACCGCCGACGAGCGGAAACCCGTCGCCGGCGTAGTCCTGCACCGGCGGTGAATAGTCGAGCCGCGCGGAGAGCCATGGCTTGACCGTGTGCCGATCCGACGATGCGACTTCGATCAACTGCCGGTCGAGCGTCGCGTGCACATGTGCGGCCACGGCCTCGGCGGCTACATTTTCGTTCGCGCGCCAGTCCATGACGTTGATGCCTATCACGAATGCAACAAGCGTTGCCATGCAGCCCGCCAGCGCGCCGCCCGTGAGCCAGTGCCAGCGCTCGCGCGATGGTTGCGCACGCGGCGGCGGTGCGTTCGCGACCAGCGTCTTCACCCGCTCACGCAGTCCGGGCGGTACGGCGAAGTAAGGCACTTCGGCGCGCAGGCGAGCGCGCAACGCCAGGATCTCGTCGCGCTTCGCCGCGCATTGCGCACAGCCGCGCAGATGCCGCTCGAACGAATATTTGCGCAATCCGTCGAGTTCGCGATCGGCGTATGCAACCACCAGCGACCCGGCCTCGTTGCAGTTCACGCGTCACCTCCGGATGTTCGCTCCGCAATCGCGCGCAGCCGCGGCGAGCCTTGCAGCAATGCACGAGCGCGCGCGAGCCGCGACATCACGGTGCCGATCGGAATGTCGGCGATGCGTGCGACCTCCTTGTACGACATCTCTTCCATTTCGCGCAGGATAAGAACCTCGCGAAAGGCCAGCGGCAACTCCGCGACCGCGTCGGCAAGGACCTTCGACTCGGCGCGGCGCACCGCCGCCCGCTCCGGATCGACCGCCCCAGGGTCGACCGCCATTTCGACCGCCGTTCCATCGTCGCGCAAGATCTCCGCCGGGCGGTTGCGCCCGCACCAGTCGTAGAACGCGTGACGCACGATGGTGAGGAACCACGCCCGCGCGTCGCCCTTGTTCAGCGAATCGATGTACTTGAGCGCGCGCATGCATGCATCCTGCAGCACGTCCTCCGCATCGTCGACGTTGCGCGTGAGCCACCGCGCCAGGTTGTAGCCGGCGTCGAGATGCGGCATGACGAGCTTCTCGAAACGCGTGTGATCGGACAAGCGCAACGCTCCGTGCTTATCGGCCTTACTCCGATGGCAGACCTTTTATTCCCCGAAGTCGGCGGCGCGACTGCGCAAGGGAACAGGTCCTACCGGCCTCGCTACGAGCCGGCGAATGCGTCGATCACCGTCGTTCGCTGCAGCACTTCCGGCAATAGCTGCGGCGCGCGGCCCTTTCGGTACAGCACGTAAGCGGGAACGCCGCTGCGACCAAGCGCCGACAACGCCGCGCTGATGGCGGGATCGCGTCGCGTCCAGTCGGCGCGCAGAAGGGCGACGCCGTGCCGCGCGAATGCGTCGCGCACGCGCGCGTCGTTCAGCACGAAACGCTCGTTCACCTGGCAGGTGATGCACCATGCCGCGGTGAAGTCGACGAACACCGGCCGGCCTTGCGCGGTCAATGCCGCCACGCGATCCGGCGAATAAGTCTGCCAGCCATCCGCGCGCGCAAGCGGTGGTTGCGTGGGTGTCGCCGCGATGCTACCCGCCAGCAACGGCCATGCGACAACGACGCTGGCGATCGCCCCGAGCACCGCGGCGCCGCGCCAGGCCCGGTGCGTGCCGACGCGCCACGCCCGCCAGGCCCACAGCGCAAACGCGACCAGCACGAGTGCCACCCCGATGCGCATCACCGCATCGTTGCCGACCTGCGCACCCAGTACCCAGACAAGCCACGCGACGGTCGCGTACAGAGGAAATGCGAGGAGTTGCTTCAGCCGTTCCATCCACGCGCCCGGACGCGGCAGCGCGCGCCGCCATTGCGGAAACCACGCGAGTGCTGCATACGGCAACGCCATGCCGACGCCAAGTGCCACGAAAACGCCAAGCGTCACCTGCGCGCGCTCGCCGAGCGCATAGCCCATTGCGGCGCCCATGAACGGTGCGGTGCACGGCGACGCGATCGCCACGGCGAGCAGTCCCGATGCGAACGCATTGACGCGGCGATTCGCATGCGACCACGTCGCCATGCGCGAGGGCACGAGCGAGCCGAATTCGAAGACGCCCGACAGATTGAGCGCCATGACGAAGAACAGGATCGCGAGCGCGGTGACGACGGCGGGCGACTGCAGCTGAAAGCCCCAGCCCAGTTGCTCGCCGGCCGCGTGGAACACGACCAGCGCTGCGCCGAGTGCAGCGAAGGCCACGACGACGCCCGCGGCGAAGGCGACACCGTCGTAGCGCAGCGTGCGCCGGTCGTCGGCATGCGACGTCGCGAGCCCCAGTGCTTTCAACGACAGCACGGGAAATACGCAGGGCATCAGGTTCAGCAGCAGGCCACCCACGAAGGCGAAGGCGAGCGCCGCCGGCAGCGAAAGCGCCGCCGCGTCTGTCGATGACGCAGCCTGCAACTCGTCAGTGGCGACCGATGGCGCAGGTTTCGGTCCGGCGATCGGCGTGCCGGTCAACGGAACGTCGAGCGCAATCGTCTTCATGATGCCGCCGCCGCTCGCGAATCCGCGCTCGGCGCGGAGCACGCCTTGCAGCCGCGTGAAATCGCCGGCGAGATCATGCGACACGGGAAGCTCGAGCAAATATCTTCCGTCGGATTCCGCCACGCGGGTTTGCGGCGACGACGCCTCGATGTGGCGATCGGCGTCCGCGAAATATTGCAGGCGCCCCGGATCGCTCGCCTTCGCCGGCGGCGTCAACCGCAATGCGATCACCGAGCCGTTTGCCGTCGCGTTCGCTCGCCATCCGACCGGCAACGGCTTCGGCAACGCGGCGCGCGTGGCCGCGATCGCGCCATGCCATCGCGACGGATCCGCGTGCGTCGCGATCGGCAACTCGAGCGCGAGGTCGGCGCCTTCGGGAATGCATGTTTCCTTGCACACCAGCCAGTCGGCGCGCGCGGCGAGCGTTACCGTTGCACCGGATTTCGCATCGGCCGGCACGACAAGCGGCACGAGATGGAACACCTCGCCCTCGTAGCCGTAATTGACCAACGGCCCGGCAGGCAATGCGCGGGGTGCGGGCCATACGATGTCGCCCGCGGAATAGCCGGGCGGCAGATGCCAGGCGAGCGTCGTCGGCAATCCCGATTCGCCAGGATTGCGCCAGTAGGTGTGCCAACCGGGCTCGATCGCAAGACGTAGCGCCAACGTCGTCGTGGTGCCGGGCACGAGCGCCGTTTGGTCGCCGACCAGTCCCGCGGTGACGTGACCCGTCCTGACCGGTGCCGCATGCGCAGCCACGGCCAGCACCGCCACGACAAGCAGCGCGGGCAGCAACGATCGAAGGCGACGAGTCGAGTGCATGGTTTGGAAATCGGGGAGCGGCAATGTCGGTTCCCGCGAACGCATTATTGTGCCATCCGCCCGGTTTTCGACCGGGACCGATGATGGTCGCCGGTATAATCAATCACTTACACCTCAACAGCGTGCGCTGCCGCGCATTCCGTTCCCGCCATGAAGCCGTTCGAGCCCGCCGCCGTCGAAAGCGCTGCACAGGCTGCCTGGAAAGCGGGCGACGTCTACCGCGCCGTGGAAAACGATCCCCGTTTCCCCCGGGGCAAGTATTTCTGCGTGTCGATGCTGCCGTACCCCTCCGGCAAGCTGCACATGGGACACGTGCGCAACTACACGATCAACGACATGATGTACCGGCACCGCCGCATGCGCGGCTACAACGTGCTGATGCCGATGGGGTGGGATGCGTTCGGCCTGCCGGCGGAAAACGCGGCGATCAAGAGCGGTGAAGCGCCGGCCCGGTGGACGCACGACAACATTGCCTGCATGAAGCAGCAATTGCAGGCGATGGGGTTTGCCATCGACTGGTCACGCGAATTCGCGACCTGCGACCCGGCGTATTACCGCTGGAACCAGTGGTTCTTCCTCAAAATGCTCGCGGCGGGCATTGCGTATCGCAAGAGCGGCATGGTGAACTGGGACCCGGTCGACCAGACCGTGCTCGCGAACGAGCAGGTGATCGACGGACGCGGCTGGCGCTCGGGTGCGCCGATCGAAAAGCGCGAGATCCCGATGTATTACCTGCGCATCACGAAGTATGCGGAGGAACTGCTCGACGAACTCGATCACATGCCCGGCTGGCCCGAGCGCGTGAAGACGATGCAGGCGAACTGGATCGGCAGGAGCGAAGGTGTCCGCTTCGCGTTCCCGCACGACATCCGCGACGAAGCGGGTGCGCCGATCGGTGATGGGCGGATGTACGTGTTCACGACGCGCGCCGACACGATCATGGGCGTCACGTTCTGTGCCGTCGCCGCCGAGCATCCGCTGGCGGCACACGCGGCACGCACGAATCCGGCGCTCGCGGCGTTCATCGACGAGTGCAAGCACGGCTCGGTGATGGAAGCCGATCTCGCGACGATGGACAAGAAGGGAATGCCGACCGGGCTCGCCGTCACGCATCCGCTCACCGGCGCGAGCGTCGACGTCTGGGTCGGCAACTACGTGCTGATGAGCTACGGCGATGGCGCGGTCATGGGTGTGCCAGCCCACGACGAGCGTGATTTCGAATTTGCCAGAAAGTATGGCCTGCCCATCCGCCAGGTCATCGCGCCGGCCGACCCTTTCACCGTGCCGCCGTTCACGACGGATCGGTGGCAAGCGTGGTACGACGACAAGGCGATCGGCGTCTGCATCAACTCCGGCAAGTACGACGGATCGCGCTACGCCGCGGCAGTCGATGCAATCGCCGGTGATCTCGCGACGCAGGGACTCGGCGAGAAGCGCACGACGTACCGGCTTCGCGACTGGGGCATTTCGCGCCAGCGCTACTGGGGCACGCCGATCCCGATCATCCACTGCGAAACCTGCGGTGAAGTGCCGGTGCCGGAAGAGGACCTGCCCGTCGTGCTGCCGGAGGACTGCGTTCCGGACGGCACCGGCAATCCGCTCAATCGGCGTGAAGATTTCCTGCGTGTCGCGTGCCCCCGCTGCAAGGCGCCGGCGCGCCGCGAGACCGACACGATGGACACGTTCGTCGATTCGTCGTGGTACTTCATGCGCTACACGTCGCCGGGTGCCGCCGCGATGATCGATGCGCGCGACCGCTACTGGATGCCGATGGACCAGTATATCGGCGGCATCACTCACGCGATCCTGCACCTGCTGTATGCGCGGTTCTGGACGAAGGTGATGCGCGATTTCGGCATGGTCGGCTACGACGAGCCGTTCACGCGCCTCTTGACGCAGGGCATGGTGCTCGCACAGGCGTACTTCCGGCGCAACGCGAAGGGCGGCGTCGATTACCTGCCGCCGACCGACGTCGTCGTCATGCGCGACGAACAGGGCGTGATCACCGGCGGCGTTTCGAAGATCGACGGTCAGCCGGTCGAGTACGACGGCCTCGGCACGATGTCGAAGTCGAAGTTGAACGGCGTCGATCCGCAGGACATGATCGACCGCCATGGTGCCGATGCGGCGCGGTTGTTCGTGATGTTCGCAAGCCCGCCCGAGCACACGATCGAGTGGTCCGACACCGGCGTCGAAGGCGCGCATCGATTCCTGAAGCGCCTCTGGCACTACGCGCAATCGCAACGCGACCTCGTCCGCGCGGCAGGCGAACGTTTCGATTGGCGCGACGGCGCCGATGCGGTCAAGGCGGCACGCCGCGACATCCATCTTGCGCTGAAGCAGGCTGACTACGACTATGAGCGCATCCAGTACAACACGGTGGTCTCGGCCGGCATGAAAATGCTGAACACGCTCGAGAGCGTTCCGGGCGGCGCAGCGGATGCTACCGCGCTCGCACGCGAAGGGCTGTCGATCCTGCTGCGCGTGCTCTATCCGGTCGTGCCGCACACGACATGGGGGCTGTGGCGCGAACTCGGGTTTGCAGACGCGCACGGCGATCTGATCGATGCGAGTTGGCCGACAGTCGACGAGACCGCGCTCGCGCGCGACGACATCGAGCTCGTCCTGCAGGTGAACGGCAGGCTTCGGGGCAAGCTCGTCGTTCCTGCCACCGCCGACAAGGCCGCAATCGAAGCAGCGGCGCGGCAGGCGCCGGAGGTGGCGCGCCATGGCAGCGGTGCTGCGGTCAGGAAAGTCATTGTCGTCCCGGGGCGGCTCGTCAATGTCGTCGTCTAGAGGGGCGTTTGTGCTCGCGTTGTCGCTGGCACTCGCCGGCTGCGGCTTCCATCTGCGCGGGGAGGCTACGTACGCATTCGCGTCGATTTTCGTCAGCGCCCCGGGCGCGCCGACGATGGCGGCCGAACTGCGCCGCGCACTCGAGGCAACGGGCAGTGCAAAGGTCGTCGACGATCCGAAGAAGGCGCAAGTGATCCTCGACCTTCCGAGCGTCACCGACGACAAGGAAGTGCTGTCGCTGTCCGGTGCCGGCAGCGTGCAGGAATACCTGCTCGTCAAGCGCGTCGCGTTTCGGCTGCACGATGCCGACGGCAACGAATGGCTGCCAACCGGCCAATTCTCGCTACGGCGAAGCTACACGTTCAGCGAAAGCGAAGTGCTCGCGCGCGACACGCAGGAGCAACGGCTGCTGAAGGAGATGCAGACCGACGCCGTCCAGCAGCTCATCCGCCGGTTGCAGGCCGCGAAAAAGCCGGCGTGACGGTCACATGCAGCTGCGTCATACCGAACTCGGCGCGCATCTTTCGAAGAAACTCGCGCCGCTCTATGTCGTCCATGGCGACGAGCCGCTAACGGCCATCGAAGCGGCGGACGCGATTCGCACCGCCGCGCGGCAGGCCGGTTGCGAAGAACGCGAAGTCTTCATCGTCGAGCAGCATTTTCGCTGGGACGGATTTGTCGCGGCCAACGCGAATCTCGGACTCTTTTCGACGCGGAAGCTCATCGACCTACGCATTCCATCGGGCAAGCCGGGCGTCGAAGGCGCGACCGCGCTCGAGCGCCATGCGCTGCACCTGAACGCCGATAACGTCACGCTGGTCTCGCTGCCGCGCCTCGATCGAGCAACGCAATCGTCGGCCTGGTTTGCAGCACTTGCCGAACACGGCGTCACGATTGCCGTGGCGCCGATCGATCGCGCCGCACTTCCCGGATGGATCGCCGAGCGGCTGTCGCGCAATGATCAGCGGGTGGCGCCCGACACACTCGCTTTCCTCGCCGAACGCTGCGAAGGGAACCTCCTCGCCGCACGGCAGGAAATCGACAAGCTCGCGTTGCTGCTTCCACCCGGTCTGCTCGCCCACGCGGACGTCGAACGCGCGGTGGCGAACGTCGCGCGCTACGATATTCACGAATTGTCGGAAGCGTGGCTCAATGGTGACGCGGCACGAACGCTTCGCATCCTCGACAGGCTGCGCAGCGGAGGCGAGCCGATCACGCTCCTCGTCTGGCAGCTCGGTGAGGATTTGCACGCGCTCGCCGGCGTGCACGAGTCGATCGGACGCGGCCAGGCGTTGGCGATCGCGATACGAAATGTCCGCGTCTGGGGGAAGCGCCAGTCCGCGCTCGAGCGTGCCACACGGCGGACCGAGGGTGCAGACGTCGAGCCACTTCTGCGCGCGCTCGCGAAACTGGACGCACTCGCGAAAGGACTCGGACGCGGTGATGCATGGGACGCCGTCGTTGCCATCGCACTCGAGCTTTGCGGACGGTCGATACCCGTCGAACCCTGACTCAGGTCAAAACCCGCGCGGCACGTGAAAGCAAAAGCCGCAACCCGCCCTCGCGCGCGCTCGTCGTCACGACGATGATGCCGGGAACGATCCCGACGATCCTCACCGCGACGACGGCACTCGAGCGCGCCGGGGCCCGTCGACGCTGCAACGCCCTTCCATGAATGCTTCGCGATCGTTACCCTAGCGTTTGGCCTCGCGATCAATCCCGCGCGGTCCATCCGAAGACAAGGGAGATAGCCATGTATCGGAAGATCCTCGTCGCATTCGACGGCTCGC
>JALYSS010000159.1 GCA_030854685.1 Pseudomonadota bacterium
CGTCCATTTATTACAGCTCTGACCCCAATTCGCGGCGGCCTATTTCTACACGAAGGTGTCGCATACCCTGCTGTTCTGGGCTTCATTCTCACCCGACCGCTCGGGGCCACGGTAGGCGACCTGCTCGACAAGCCCCAATCTCACGGCTTTACGGTTGGCGGCCGGGACGGGGTGCCACGTCAAGCGCGACATTGCGGCAAGCCAACTCCAATTCGAGCGGCTCATGCCCGAACGATGCGAGCGTAGCATTGCGTGCTCGAGACTCCGTCGGCGCCCGCGGGTGCGGAGCGCCCCGGGCGCAGGTCCCGCTTGATATCGATCGGCCGGTTTCCGCTCGTGCTGCACCCGGCCGACCCCGCAACGGATGTTGACGAGGAGGTGGATCATGGACAGCGAACGTACCTACAAGGGCAGTTGCTTTTGCGGAGAGGTGCAGTTCACGGTAACCGGCGAGCCGGTCGCCATGGGTTATTGTCATTGCAATTCGTGTCGCCACTGGTCCGCAGGGCCGGTGAATGCCTTCACCCTTTGGCACCCCGATGCCATCAAGCTGTCGCAGGGTGGGCAGCATATCGCTACCTACAACAAGACCCCCCAAAGTGCTCGCAAGTGGTGCAACCGCTGCGGGGGACACATTTTCACGGAGCACCCGGCGTGGAATCTCACCGACGTTTACGCTGCCACGATTCCCGAATTTCCATTCAAGGCCGGCGTGCACGTGCACTATCAGGAAACGGTGCTGCCGATAAAGGACGGGCTGCCGAAACAGAAGGACGTGCCGAAGGAGATGGGTGGCTCTGGCGTGTTGCTGCCCGAATAGCCTGGCGCACACGTCTGCTTCCCGCGTCAAGCAGGTCGTATAATGCGGCCGCCGCCACGAGGGGTCGGCAGGTCGCATAACGGGAGGCCTCGTGCAGTTTCAAAGCCGCCACTTCGGCACCGTTGCCGTCGCCACGCCGGCCGGCCGTGTCGATCAGTCCGCAGCCGCCGCGTTCGAGCAGGCGCTGCTGCCGCTTCTGGAGGACCAGAACGCGGCTGGACTGATCGTCGACTTTGCCAACGTCGAATACATCAGCAGCGTGGGCTTGCGCGTGTTGATGATCGCCGCGAAGCAGATGCGCGCTCGAAAAGCGCGCATTGCGGCGGCGGCCCTGCAGCCGATCGTCGCCGAAATATTCGCGATCAGTCGCTTCGATGCGGTGTTCGAGGTCTTTTCGTCGCTTCGCGATGCATTGGCCGCGATGTCGCCGGAAGCGCTCGTCGCATACGACGCCTCGTTGGCCCGCAATACCTGATGCAACGCGTTCGTTTCTGGGGTACGCGCGGATCGCTGCCGATCGCACTGACCGTTGCCGGCGTCCGGCAGAAGATTGCCGCCGCGCTTCGCGCCGCATCGGGTCGCACGTTCGAATCCGAGCAGGACCTCGAGCAGTACGTGCAAAGCCTTCCGTTCGAGGCTGGCGGCACGTTCGGTGGTCACACCGCCTGCGTCGAACTGGTGACGGGCGGCTCCGAATACGTCGCCTGCGATCTCGGCAGCGGCTTGCGTCCCTTCGGACAGGCTGCGATTGCGCGCCACGGCCCCGCATCGCCGCAGACGTATCACCTGTTCGTGTCGCACCTGCACTGGGATCACATCATGGGCCTGCCGTTCTTCGGGCCGGCCTACATCCCCGGCAATCGCGTCATCTTCTACGGTGGGCATCAGGAGCTCGAGGCCGCATTGCGCCGGCAGATGGAGCCGCCGTCGTTTCCGGTCGGCTTCGCGGCGTTCAACGCGTCGATCGCGTTCGTGCACCTCGAGCCCGATACGCCGCATGACGTCGCGGGCATGCGCGTCACGTTGAAGCGCCAGCATCACACCGGCGATTCGTATGGCTACCGGTTCGAACTGAACGATCGCGTGGTCGTCTATTCGACCGATTCCGAGCACCCGCTGACCGAGCCGGGCGAGCGACTCGGTTTCGCCGAATTCTTCCGCAATGCCGACGTCGTGATTTTCGACGCGATGTACTCGCTCGCCGATTCGATTTCCGTCAAGGTCGATTGGGGCCACTCGAGCAACATTGTCGGCGTCGAGCTCTGCCAGCTGGCGCGGGCCAGAGAACTCTGCCTGTTCCATCACGAGCCGGCGCTCGACGATGCCGCGCTGGTGAAGATGCTCGCCGAGACAAGACGCTTCGAGGAAATCACCCGCGGGATCACACCACTGCGCGTTTCGGCGGCCTACGACGGGCTGGAACTGACGTTGTGACCGGCGCCACGCCGGAGACACCCACCCTTCGAACTGCTCGCGTGCGCCTGGTCGGCGCCGTGATCCTGATCGTATTCGCCGCGGTGCTGGCGCTCGATCTGCCGCGTCTGCTGCCGCTGCAATCGGCGTGGTTCGATGCGTTGCAGCTACGGTCGCCGCGCAAGGTCGAAACGACGCCGGTGACGATCGTCGAGATCGACGACAAGAGCCTGTCCCAACTGGGTCGCTGGCCGTGGCCGCGCACCTTGCTCGCGCAACTCGTGCGCACGATCAACGCCTATGGACCGGGCGCGATCGGCGTCGACATCGTCATGCCCGAGCCCGATCCGCTGTCGCCGGAGCGCGCGCTCGCGCATGTCGATGCCGATCCGGCGCTGCTCGAACGCATTGCTGCGCTCCCATCGAACGATACCAAGCTCGCGAGCGCGTTCAGGGCGGCCCCAACCGTCGTCGTCATGGCCGGTGCGCCCGCTGCGACGACGCAACCGCTTCGCGTGGCGCCGATCCTCATCAGCGATGTGCAGGGCGACCCCGACTCCGCGGCGCGGGCGAAATCCGGTCTGCTGGAATATCCGGCGGCGTTGTCGAGCCTCGCGATGCTGAACGACGCCGCGCACGGCTGGGGGCTGATTTCCGCGCCGGATTCACAGGGCACGATCCGGCGTCTCCCGCTCGTCGCGAACGTGAACGGAACGCTGGTACCGGGACTGGCTTTGGAAATGTGGCGCGTCGCATCGCGCGTGCGTTCGCTGCGGCTGTTGACGTCCGATGGCGTCGTGGACGGCGTCGTCGTGGGCAAGCAGGTTTTCGCGACCCAGGCCGACGGCAGCGTTCGCGTGTATTTCTCGCCCCCCGAGCCGGATCGCTTCGTGTCCGCGGTGGATGTGCTGCAGGGTCGCGTCGGACACGAGCGCCTTGGACGGACCTTCGTGCTGATCGGCCTCACGGCGCTTGCATTGCACGACAACGTCTGGACGCCGGTCGCGAATATGCCAGGCGTCGAAGTCCATGCGCAGTTGCTCGAAAACATGAACGAGCGCGCCTTCCTGGTGCGTCCGCGATGGGCGCCTTATGTCGAAGCGGCCGCGCTGCTTCTCGTCGGTGCGCTGTTCCTGTGGCTGACGCCGCGCTGGCCCGTGCGCTACATGACGATCTTCGCGATCGGATGTGTCGGCGCGCTGCTTGCGTTGGCTTATGCGATGTTCCGGATGGATCGCCTGCTCTTCGATGCGGCGATGCCCGCGGTCGGACTCTGGCTGCTTTTCGGCACGCTGCTCGCGCTGGAGCTCGCCGATACCACGCGCAATCGCAAGGCGCTGCAGCGGGTGCTGCAACGGGAGCGCGAGGAGTCGGCGCGCGTCGCCGGCGAATTGCAGGCCGCGCGGCGCATCCAGCTCGATACGCTGCCGCGCGCCGACCGTTTGCGCGATCCGCGCGTCGAACTCGCAGCGTCCATGGAGCCCGCGCAGGAGGTGGGCGGCGACCTCTACGACTTTTACCTTCTCGACGAGAATCGGCTGTTCTTCATGCTCGGCGACGTGTCGGGCAAGGGGCTTTCCGCCAGCATTTTCATGGCCGTGAGCAAGGCGCTTTGCAAGAGCACCATGCTGCGGGCCGCCAGCGCCGATCTCGGTGCGCTGCTCTCGCAGGCCAACGTGGAAGTCGAACGCGATAATCCCGGCGCACTCTTCGTCACCGTGTTCGCGGGCGTGCTCGATCTGCGCTCGGGCGCGCTCGATTACTGCAATGCGGGCCAGGAAAACCCGTGGCGGGTACGGCCACGCGGCGGTGTCACGCGCATGACGGAGGGAGGCGGCCCGCCGCTCTGCGTGGTCGATGACTACGCATATCGCGCGGCGCGCACGCAATTGCAACCGGGCGATCTGCTGTGCATCGTCAGCGACGGCGTGACCGAAGCGAACAATCGCAGCGGAGAGCTATACGGGACCGCGCGCGTCGACCGGTTGCTCGTCGACGTGGATTCAGCGGCGCAGGCGGTCGATGTGATCGGCAAGGACGTCAGGAAGTTCGAGGAGGGCGCGGAGCCCGCGGACGACATGACCGTGCTTGCCGTGAGGTGGCGCGGAGCATCTTGAGCGTTGACTTCAGTCCCTTCGGCTGCAGAAGCTCACACCAAATCCGAGAATCCGAAGCTGCCCGGATTCCTCGCGAAGTCGACGCTGACAGCGTGACCGAAGCAAGCCGTCGCCAACCCTGCGAAAGCGGGCGGAGCATCGCTATCGCACGATGATCTCGACGCGCCGGTTGCGCGGCTCCGCGATGCCCTCGGGCGTTTGCACGAGCAGTTCGCGCTTGCCGTGGCCGGTCGCGACGACGTCCTCTCCCGGGATGCCGCGCGCGATCAGCGCGGAACGTACGCTCTCCGCCCGCTTCCTGGCGAGCGCATCGTTGTATTGATCGCTGCCGACGGCGTCGGTGTGGCCGACGACCACGATGTCTGGAACGGTGCGCTTCGCAAGATCCGCGAACATCGCGGCGAGTGTCTTCCTGGAATCCTCGGTCAGTTCGTCCGCGCCTTCGATGAAGTAGAGCGTGAAATGCGTGGCGCGACTCGGCTGCGCGGCAAGCGCCGCACCGAACGTGGACTGGACCTCCTCGGGTGTCGCGCTGTAGCGCCACGGATCGGCCACCGAGAGTTCGGTCGCCGCGTATGGCCGATCGAGCAATACGTCGCGATCCCCCTGCTTGACGTCCACCGAAGCAGGACCGCCATCCTGCTCGGGCAAAAGGATGATTCGTTCGTGCGTCGCGCAACCCGTCAGCCACACGGCGAGCGCCAGCAGCGCGGCTGGGAAACCGACGCGCTTAGTACGCCAACCCATGAGTTTCGCTATGTTCGACGCGCCCCTCATCGCCGATTGCCTTGTCGCTCATCCTCGCCATAGCGACGGCTATGGCTGCGGTTCGCTTCGCGCACTCGGCGCGCGGATACGCGTCTCGGCATGTACGCAAACTCATGGGTTGGCCCACTAGCGTCCATCGTCGGCGCTGACCACGAATTCGGTGCCACGCACGCCGAGAATGGCCGAGGGCGTCCGTACGGTCATCGCATCGCGCGATTGCTTCGCGAGCCGGCCCGATACCACGGCGAGCGTTCCTTTCCTGAGGGACGCGTCGAAATGGCC
>JALYSS010000170.1 GCA_030854685.1 Pseudomonadota bacterium
GCCGCGGTTCCTGACGTATTTCATCGGCGACGCGCACATCTACGAGAATCATCTCGACATGTTGCGCGAGCAGCTGCGTCGCGAGCCGTACGCGCCACCGCGGCTCGAGATTTCCACGCGCGTCCCGGACTTTGCGAAAACAGGTCGGTATGAACCCGAATGGCTCGACCGCGTCGAGCCGGGTGATTTTTCGCTGGAAAACTACCAATGCCACCCGCCGCTGACCGCACCGATGGCGGTATAGATCGATCGCGATTGAGCAGCAATCCCGTGAAAATGGTTTACGAAATAATGATTTCCTGATATAGTTTAGCCATGCAGGCGATTTACACAACTCGTGACGAAGTTGTCGGCCGGCGCGTCGTACGCGCCGCGCACGCTTGCGCCCGGCTCCTCCCGAGGAGCTTCGACTCTTGTGCGCCGGAACCGCTGTCGTTGCGTCGCAACGATCAGGGAACGCTCGCCTGCCTCGGGCGAGCCCGGTAGCCCGCCGCCGCGCCGACTTTCGGTAGCCGGCGACGCCGGTTACCGGGATCAACGAAGCACGCTCAGCATCGCTCGCCGACCGTCGGCGGCGCGATTCTCGCATCCATCGCTCTCGATGATCAGGAGTTTTCCGTGACCGATCTCAATGAAATCGTTCTATCCACGCACGATGCGGCAACGCTGTCCGCCGTGCTCGCGACGTTCTCCCCGTACGAGGCAACGGCTCCCGGTGCGGCGGAGGAGCTGACCGAAATGTTGGCCGGTGCAAGGCTTGTCGCACCCGGCGCGCTCGGGCGCGACATCGTCGGCCTCGACAGCGACGTGACCTATGTCGAGCTCCCCGTGGGACACGCCCGCACGGTGCGGCTCGTACACCCGGCCGCGGCGAATGCATCCGCGGCCCGCGTCTCGGTTTTCGCTCCGGTCGCCCGCGCGCTGCTCGGACGCCGCGCGGGGGCGCGGGTACCGGTCGCACTGCCCGACAGCGCTATCGACGAATTGCACGTGATTGCCGTGAGCGCTGCAGGGCCGTCCCAAAGCGCGAACTGCGCCCCTTCGGGGCAGCGCAGCGGCGTAAGCCGCACGCGTGGGGATCATACAAGCGCGTCCGGGGGTCTGTCGTGACGCCCCGCCTGTTGCAGCGGTTCCAGGCGCACGTCGAGTCCCGGCGCGGCATGTCGATGCTGCATCCCGAGTGCCCCGTCGAGCAGGCGTTGCACAGCGACGATCCCGCCGTGCAGGCGCAGCTCCTGCAGGAGATCTGGCGGCGCCATTCGTTCATCGAGGAGGGTGCGCTGCTTCTGGCGGACCCGAAACGCCTGCGCATCCTTGCGCGGACGGAGGGGGCATTGCGGGGTCCGGTAGATGCGCTGAGGAACCAGTACGGCCGGGCGCTGATCGTCGAGCCACCCTCGGTACGTTACGCGCATGGCGCACCGGTCCTCGAGCCGTACATGATCGTCCTGCTGTGCGGACCGGCGCGTTACCTGTCGCTGCTGCAGGGCGATCTCGGACGGCGCCGGGCGCAGGTGACGCGTCTCGATCAGCGTTCCGATCCGCTCGTGCTGGAAGCTGAGGCACGGCTCGGCAGCCTGCTCGGGTATCGCGAGTGGCTCGATGAACGCAGCGAGGGCGACGTTGAGGTCAGCATGTGGCTCTCCCGTTACAGGCCCATCGATGACGAAGGGCCGTACGCGGCGTAGCGAAAGCCGGCTCGCTGTTCCGCAAGCAGCGAGCCGCGCCACGACGCGCGCCGGCTTGCGCGGGATCAATTCGTCGTCTCGCGACGTCGGGTATTCTCGGGGGTGTGAGGTGACACCGGATGAGCGATCCCATACAGGCGTGGCAATGCATCGGTTGCGGCAGGATCGAAGCACCGCAGAACTGCATCGGCATCTGCCAGGATCGCCGGGTCCTGTTGGTCTACGCGCACGAGCAGCAGGCGACCGAGCTCGACCTCGCGGCAGCCCGGCGTGATCGCGACACATTGTTCGCGCTGGTTCGCCAGCTCGCGTACAGCCGACCGCGCGACGGCGAGTGGGAGCGTTCGTACGCAGCACTGCAGGGGCAGGCGCGCACCATGTTGAACGCGCTTCAGTCCGGCACGGTCACGAGCGGGGCCGATGCCGTCGCATAGCATCGAGCGCCTCGCCCCGTCCGGGCCGCCGGCGTCGCAATCATCCCGCGACTTCGCCTTGTGGAATCTCGGCTTCCGGCCGTTCTACCTGCTGGCGAGCATCTTTGCCGCCGTTTCGATCCTGCTCTGGATCGCCGGATATGCTGGTTACATCCCCCGTGGCTACCTGCGCGACCCCGTCTGGCACGCGCACGAAATGCTGTTCGGCTATACGATTGCCGTCATTACGGGATTCCTGTTCACTGCCGCGCGCAACTGGACCGGTCGGCCGACGCCGACGGGCCCGCTTCTCGCAGGCTATGCGTTGCTCTGGGTCGCGGGGCGCATCAGCGTACTGACGCCGTACCCCGTCGCGGCCGCGCTGTTGAATGCCGCATTTCCGATCGCGGTTGCGATCGGCCTCGCCGTGCCGCTCGCGAGAAGCGGCAACCGCAGGAATTATTTTTTCGTCGCGCTGCTCGCGCTGCTCGGCGTGGTGACGTTCGCCGTGCACGCGGCGCGACTGGGATTCGTCGCGTGGCCGCAGAGGGCAACGCTGCAGATCGGTCTCGATATCGTGCTGTTCATCATCGCCGTCATGAGCGGGCGTGTCATTCCGATGTTCACGAACAACGGGATCCCTGGCGTACATGCAACGCGCAATGCGCTGGTCGAGAAGGCCTCGTTGGGCGGGATACTCCTGCTGATCGCCGCGGACTTCATGCAATTCGATTCGTCCGCGATTGCCGTGCTCGCGATCGTCGTGGCACTCCTGCACGCCGTGCGGTTGTGGCTATGGCAGCCTTGGCGCACGGCATCGACGCCGCTCGTCTGGATCCTGCACGTCGCGTACGGATGGATCGTCGTCTACCTCGTGTTGCGCGCGCTCGCGGCGTGGGGCTACGTCGCCGCACCGCTCGCCGTGCACGCGCTGACGATCGGCACGATCGGCGGCATGACGATGGGCATGATGACGCGCACGGCCCGCGGCCACTCGGGACTCCCGCTCGCCGCCGACCGTTTCGAAATCACGTGCTATGCGCTGATCCAGCTCGCGGCACTCGTTCGCGTGTTCGGCGGCATGGCGCTCCCGGACTTCTATCGGGCGACCGTCGTCGTGTCCGGTCTCTGCTGGTCGAGCGCGTTTGCGCTTTATGCGATTCGATACTGGCCGATATTGACCCGGCCCCGGCTGGACGGAAAACCGGGGTAGCCGCGCAAGCTGGAAACCGCTTGCGCCGGTGCTCGCGCGCCGCGAGAATGCGCGGCACCTCGATATGAGCCCGCGTCCGACATTCCCGCATCCGCTGGATCTGCGCCGATGAGCGCTGCAGGGCCGCCCCAAGGCGCGCATTCCGCCCCCGCGGGGGGCAGCGCAGCGGCGCAGCCGCGAGCGTGGGGGGGTCACACAAGCACGCAGAGTCAGTTCACGCTGCTCGCCGAGCGCCGCTTCGCGCCGTTCTTCTGGACGCAATTCCTCGGTGCGGCCAACGACAACGTCTTCAAGAACGCGTTCGTCGTGTTCGTCACCTTCGAGGTGGCGAGCCGTCTCGCGATCGACGCCGGCATGATCGTGAACCTGATCGGCGCGGTGTTCATCCTGCCGTTCATGCTGTTCTCGGCGACGTCGGGGCAGCTTGCCGACAAGTACGAGAAGTCGCGGCTGATTCGCTGGATCAAGCTGCTCGAGATCGCCATCATGGCGATCGGACTCGCCGGGTTTTACGCGTCGAGCGTCGCGCTGCTCTTCGTCGCATTGGCGCTGCTCGGCATCCATTCGACGCTGTTCGGACCGGTCAAATACGCGATCCTCCCGCAGCACCTGGCACTCGATGAGCTCGTCGGCGGCAACGGGCTCGTCGAGGCGGGAACGTTCGTCGCGATCCTGCTCGGCACGATCGCGGGTGGGCTCGTCGTCGCGATCAAGCCGGGGGGAACGATCATCGCGGGCGTACTGGGCATCGCGATCGCCGTCGCCGGCTGGCTGGCGAGCCGCTACATTCCGTATACGGCGGCCGTCGCACCGCAACTGGCGATTAACTGGAATCCGTTTACCGAGACCTGGCGCAACCTGAAGGTCGCCCGGCAGAACGTCGTCGTCTGGCGCTCGATGCTCGGCATTTCGTGGTTCTGGTTCTATGGTGCGATCTATCTCGCGCAACTGCCGGCGTTCACGCAGCGCGTGCTCGGTGGCGACGAGTACGTGTTCACGCTGCTGCTCGCGCTGTTCTCGATCGGCATCGGCATCGGATCGCTGTTGTGCGAGTGGCTCTCCGGCCGCCGGATCGAGCTTGGCCTCGTGCCGCTCGGCTCGATCGGCCTCACCGTCTTTGCCGTCGATCTCTGGCTCGCCACGCACCAGATGAGCGCCGCGACGCCCGGCGGTGTCGAAGCATTCGTCGCGGCGGCTATCCACTGGCGCGTCGCGGCCGACATCGTGCTGCTCGGCGTATTCGGCGGCTTCTACACGGTTCCGCTCTACGCGCTGATCCAGGCGCGTTCGCAGCCGTCGCACCGGTCGCGGATCATCGCGGCCAACAATATCCTGAACGCGCTGTTCATCATTGCGTCGGCGGCGGTGGCGATCGCATTGCTGTCGACCGGCTGCTCGATTCCGCAACTCTTCCTCGCGGTGGGCGTCGTCAATGCGCTCTTCGCCGCCTGCATCTACACGCTCGTACCCGAGTTCCCGATGCGCTTCGTCGCGTGGCTCCTCGTGCACACGATCTACCGCGTGCACCGGGAAGGCCTCGAGAACATCCCCGACGAGGGACCGTGCGTCATCGTCTGCAACCACGTGAGCTACGTCGACGCCGTCGTCATTGCCGCCTGCGTGGGTCGCCCGATCCGGTTCATCATGGATCACCGGGTCTTTCGCGCACCGGTCCTGTCGTTCATCTTTCGCGCGATGCGCACGATCCCGATCGCCTCCGCGCGCGAGGATCCGGCGCTCAGGGAACGCGCATTCGCCGAAGCGGCGGCGGCGCTCGCCGCCGGCGAGATTGTCGGCATCTTTCCGGAAGGACGACTCACGCACACGGGCGAGCTCAATGTGTTTCGTCCCGGCGTGCAGCGAATCCTCACCGCGACACCCGTTCCGGTGGTGCCGATGGCGCTGCGCGGTCTGTGGGGAAGCTTCTTTTCGCGCGCACGCAAGGGCGCCGCGAGGCGCCGGCTCATGGGATTCTTTTCCCGTATCGCGCTGGTGGCAGCGCCTGCCGTCCGTGCGGAGGACGCGACACCCGAGTTGCTCTTCGCGCAAGTGCTCGCGTTGCGAGGGGATGCCCGCTGAAGCGTCCCCGACGCGAATTGCAGCGTATGGCAGTGTCGGCACGCGCAGTACCATGATCTGACGTGCGGCAGCGCCGTTCGACATGAAACGCTGGCTCCTGCGAACCGGACGCGTGACGGCGCGATGCTATAGTCGTTTCGACGAAAGCAACGCGCCCTCCTATGTCTGGCAACACGTTCGGCAAGCTTTTTTGCGTCACGTCATTCGGCGAGTCGCACGGACCTGCGATCGGCTGCGTCGTCGACGGCTGTCCACCCGGCCTTGTGTTGGGCGAAGCCGACGTCCAGCGCGACCTCGACCGACGCAAGCCCGGCACTTCCCGGCACGTCACGCAGCGACGCGAATCCGATTCGGTGGAAATCCTCTCCGGCGTCCTGGAAGGTCGGACCACCGGTACGCCGATCGCGCTGCTGATCCGCAACACCGACGCGCGCAGCAAGGATTACGGCGAGTTGGCCGACACCTTTCGTCCGGGCCACGCTGATTACACCTATTGGCAGAAATACGGCATCCGCGACCCGCGTGGCGGCGGGCGTTCCTCCGCGCGCGAAACCACCATGCGGGTGGCCGCTGCGGTCATCGCCAGAAAATGGCTGGCCGAGCGTCACGGTGTGCGCGTGCGCGGCCATCTGGCACAACTC
>JALYSS010000176.1 GCA_030854685.1 Pseudomonadota bacterium
TGGAACGTCACTCCTGAAACCGCGCGGCTACTTCAGCATTGGCGCCACTACCAGTTCAATGAAGTGCGTCCCTTTTTCTGCCAAGTCGAAGCGGTCGAGACCGCGATCTGGCTGACCGAGGTCGCGCCGCAGATCGGTAAGTCGGGCGAACGGTTTCTCGAGCACCTCACCAACGCGAACCGTGACGCCAACCCCGAGTTGATGCGCCTTGCGCTGAAGCTCGCGACCGGCGCCGGCAAGACGACCGTCATGGCGATGCTGATCGCGTGGCAGACCGTCAATGCGGTGCGCGGGCCGAACAGCCGAAAGTTCACGCGCGGCTTCCTGATCGCGGCACCCGGTCTCACCATCCGCGACCGCCTGCGGATGCTGCAGCCGAACGATCCCGACAGCTACTACCGCGAGTGCGAACTGGTGCCGGGCGGCATGCTCAGTGACATCGATCGCGCGAAGATCGTGACCTCGGCTTCCTTGATGTGGCCGTCGCGCGATGGGCCACACCGCACCGTCGTCGCAGCCGGTGCACGGTAACCTCCGTCACGGCTTCGTCTACGAGCGCGTGCCGCACATCACGCTCAAGTCGATCGCCAACAACGCCGAGATCGACGTCATCTGGGACAAGTGGCAAGCGCAACTCGAGCCGCTGCGCGAGAAGCTCAATGCCGCGCTGAAGACGCAATGGCAGGAGTGGGAAATCCCCCCCGAGGCCGACGCCAAGTGGCCGGAGAAGGCGAAGAAGCTCCACGCGGACTGGTGGCAGGCGCGCATCGCGCGACAAAAGGTGATCGACGCGTCGATCGCCGCCAAGGCCGAGTACAACCTTTTCGTCATCTTCGGCGAGCCCGACATCGACATCCTCGACGCCGGCGACGGGCAGATCAGGGTCAAGGTCAACGGCGTCGACGTGTTCCATCCCGGCACCGGTGAAGTCCGCAGCGATGGCGCCGTCGGCATCGCCTGCTGGTTCGTCGACAGCGACTACAACGAGGAAAGCTTCTTCGTGCGTCAGGCGTACTTTCTCGGCGCGAACGATCCGTACAGTGCGTTGAAAACGACGCTCAGGGCCGAGATCGACGAGGGTGCCTGGGCGACGCTGAACAGCGACACGTCGCGGCCGTTCGCCAAGCCCGGATCGGGGCGCATCGCGGTCAAGGTCATCAATCATCTGGGCGACGAGGTGATGAAGGTGTTCAAGGTGGATCGAGGATAATGAACGATGCGGGACGATCTTCGTGCGACTTGCTCGGCGACACACCGCGCCGACGTGCATTCGTCGATGCGTGACCCTCCGCGGGTGCCGATCGCGAAGACCGAACGGCTGACGCTGCGGCGGCTCGATGCCCGCGACGCGCCGTTCATCCTCGAGCTCGTGAACGAGCCGTCGTGGCGGCGCTTCATTGGCGAGAGGAACGTGCAGACACAGGACGACGCGCGCCACTACATTGCCGACGGTCCGGCGAAGATGTATGCCCGGCTGGGTTTCGGCCTGTGGCTAGTCGAGCTGAACGACGGATGCGTGCCCGTCGGTATCTGCGGTCTCATCAAGCGCGATGCGCTCGAAGACGTGGACATCGGCTTTGCGTTCCTGGCCGCGCATCGGGGAAATGGCTATGCGTTCGAGGCGGCATCCGCCACGGCGCGCATTGGATGGGAGACGTTCGGCCTTGCGCGAATGGTCGCGATCACCACGCCTGACAACGACAACTCCGTGCGCCTGCTCGAAAAGCTCGGCTTCCGCTTCGAACGTATCGTGCGGCTTGCCGCCGATGCGCCAGAGGTGATGCTGTATGCGGCGCACCCGACTTGCGAGGCGTCCGATCATCATCTGCAGATCCGTACCGCGTGACACGCGGCATCGACGAGGACCTCATGAACGGCAACGACGCCACGTCCAGGAAAAAGCTCCGCTCCACCCAATGGTTCGGCCGCCACGACCGTGATGGGCTCGTTCATCGCTCGTGGATGAAGAACCAGGGTATTCCGCACGACCAGTTCGATGGCCGGCCGGTGATCGGCATCTGCAATACCTGGTCGGAAGCCACGCCATGCAACGCCCACTTCCGGGAACTCGCCGAGCACGTGCGACGCGGCGTGCTCGACGCCGGTGGCTTTCCGATCGAATTCCCGGTCATGAGCCTCGGCGAGACGCTGATGCGCCCGACGACGATGCTGTTTCGCAACCAGTGCGCGATGGATGTCGAGGAATCGATCCGCGCCAATCCGTTCGACGGCGTCGTGCTGCTGATGGGATGCGACAAGACCACACCCGCGTTGCTGATGGGCGCCGCGTCCTGCGACCTGCCGACGATCGGCGTTTCCGGCGGACCGATGCTGAACGGAAAGTTTCGCGGCGAGGACATCGGCTCGG
>JALYSS010000207.1 GCA_030854685.1 Pseudomonadota bacterium
GGTGCGAATAGCGCCCCCTCGGGGGGCAGCGCAGCGGCCGTATTGGTCAATGCGGCCGCCAGCGTGGGGGTCGTCCCCCAATGAGCGCGGCGGCCAGGAAGCCCGTGGCGCCTCCGGCCGAATTGCCGCGGCTACGGGCGCTGTTGCTTTTCGGCGCGATCGCGGCGCTCTTCGCCGTGCTGCTCGGCCGTTCGCTGTACCTGCAATGGGTCGACAACGGCTTCCTGCAGGAGCAGGGTTCGGCGCGGTTTTCGCGCGAAATCGAGGTGCCCGCGCATCGCGGCCGCATCGTCGATCGCAACGACGCGGCGCTCGCGATCTCGACGCCGGTCAAGTCGTTGTGGGTGTTCCGCGACCGGATCGATGCGACGTCCGGGCAGCTTAAGGCGCTCGCGCACGTCCTCGAGACGACGCCGCGAGAGCTCGCGGCGCGTCTTGAAGGAGAGGGTGAGTTCGCGTTCGTCGCGAAGCAGCTTGCGCCGGAGACCGCGGATCGCGCGCTGCAACTCGGGATCAAGGGCCTGAACGAGCAGAACGAGTATCGCCGCTACTATCCCGGCGGCGAAGTGACCGCGCAGATCGTCGGCTTCACCGGCGACAAGGACGTCGGCCAGGAAGGTATCGAGCTCGCGCAACAGGCGTGGCTCGGCGGCGCGCCCGGAAGCCGGCGCGTCATCATCAACCGGCGCGGAGACATCGTCGAAGACGTTGCGGCGATTCGCGCCCCGCAGGCCGGTCGCGACCTCGCGCTGTCGATCGACTCGCGACTGCAATATCTGGCGTTTCGCGAACTGAAAGCCGCGATCGAGCGCACCAGGGCGAAGGCCGGCGGACTTTGCATCCTCGACGCGAAGACCGGCGAGATCCTGGCACTCGCGAACTGGCCGACGTACAACCCCAATCGACGCGACAAGGTCGCACGCGACCGGATGCGCAATCGCGCGCTGACGGATACGTACGAGCCGGGCTCGACGATGAAGCCGTTCACGATCGCCGCCGCGCTCGAAGCGGGCAAGGTGCGTCCCGACACGATCATTCATACGGAAGCCGGCGAGCTGACGATCGGTCCGAACACGATTCACGACGCGCATCGCGCGGGTCCATTGACCGTCGAGCAGGTGATTCAGAAATCGTCGAACGTCGGTGCGGCGAAGATCGCGTTGTCGCTGCCGTCCGAGACGTTATGGCGAATGTTTTCGGAAGCGGGTTTCGGCACGACGCCGAAGACGGGCTTTCCCGGTGAAGTCGCCGGTCGCCTGCGTCCGCCGAAGACGTGGAAGCGGATCGAGCAGGCGACGATGTCGTACGGCAACGGCCTGTCCGTGAATCTCGTGCAACTCGCGCGCGCCTACACGATTTTCGCCGACGACGGCGAATTGAAGCCGGTCGAGCTGTTCAAGACGGATGGCGCCGTCGCGGGCCGCCCCGTGATCTCCGTCAAGACGGCGCGCGCCGTGCGCCACATGCTCGAACTGGTGACGCAGCCCGGTGGCACCGCGCCGCAGGCACAAGTCGCCGGGTACCGGGTGGCCGGCAAGACCGGCACCGCGCGCAAGGTCGAGGGCGGTCAATACACGCGCAAATACATCGCGTCGTTCGTCGGTATGGCGCCCGCGTCGAATCCACGGCTGATCGTCGCGATCATGATCGACGAGCCGTCAGGCGGGGATTACTACGGCGGCAGCGTGGCGGGCCCGGTCTTTTCGAACGTGATGGGCGCCGCGTTGCGCATGCTCAATGTTCCCACCGACGCGCCGGTCGACAACGTCGTATTGCCGCCGCCGGGCAGCGAAGTGCGGGAGGAATCGTGAACGCCGTGCCGTCGCGCGGGCGTCAAGGCTCCGCTCACCCCAGCCGTCTCCCCGCGCGCGGGGAGAGGGTGCCGAGCGTTAGCGAGGCGAGTGAGGCGTGTTCGACAGCCACCAGCGTGGCGTACCTATGAACGGCGTGCCGATGAGCGGCGTTCAGGCCGATGCGCTTGTCGCGCGCCTGCCTCGGCTCGACGGCATTACGGCCGACAGCCGTCGCGTGGCACCGCACATGGCCTTTGCCGCTTATCCGGGCGCGCGGCGCGACGGTCGGGCATTCATCGGCGACGCGGTGACGCGCGGCGCGGCGGGCGTCGTGTGGGAAGCGCGCAATTTCGCGTGGGACTCCCGCTGGGACGTGCCGCAGGTGGCCGTGACGGAACTGAAAGCGAACGTCGGCACGATCGCGTCGGCCGTGTACGGAGAACCGTCGCACGCGCTGTGGATGGTCGGTGTCACGGGCACGAACGGCAAAACCTCGTGCGTGCACTGGATCGCGCATGCGCTTCAGCGCTGCGGGCGCCGGCGCGTGGCGCTCGTCGGCACGCTCGGCAACGGCTTTGTCGATGCGCTTGCGCCGTCCGCGAACACGACGCCGGACGCCTGCCTGCTGCAGGAATGGCTCGCGCTTTGGTTCCGCGAAGGCGCGGACGCGGTCGCGATGGAAGTCTCGTCGCACGGCCTCGATCAGGGTCGCGCGAACGGCGTCGCGTTCGACGTGGCGCTGTTCACGAATCTGACGCGCGACCACCTCGACTACCACGCCACGATGGCCGCGTATGGTGACGCGAAGGCGCGGCTGATGGAGTGGCCGGGGCTGCATGCGGCGGTCATCAATGCAGCCGATGCGTTTGGCCGCGAACTCATCGAAAGGGCGCGCACGCGTGGTCAGCGCGTCGTCACGTACGGCGCCGACGACGCCGATCTCGCGGCGACCAGCGTCGACATGGCGGGATCGCGGATGACGATCGCGATTCGATCGCCGCAGGGCCGGGGAACGCTGTCGACGATGCTTACGGGCGCGTTCAACGTGCAGAACCTGCTCGGCGTACTGGGTGTATTGCTTGCGAGCGACGTGGCATTTGCCGATGCGCTGGCAGCGCTCGCGAGTGTTGCGCCACCACCGGGGCGGATGGAACGGCTGGGCGGCGGGCAGGAGCCGCTCGTCGTCGTGGACTATGCGCATACGCCGGATGCGCTGGCGCAAGTGCTTTCGGCGATGCGACCGGCGGTTGGCATCGGCGGCCGCCTCATCTGCGTTTTCGGTTGCGGCGGCGATCGCGATCGCGGCAAGCGGGCGCCGATGGGTGAGGCCGCGGGTCGCCTCGCCGATCGCGTGATCGTCACCAACGACAATCCGCGCGGCGAAGATCCACGTGCGATTGCCGACGCCATTGTCGAGGGACTCGCGCCGCTCGCGTCCGACTGGATCGTCGAGCTCGACCGTGCGCGCGCGATCGAGCAGGCACTTTTCGACGCGCGCGCGGGCGACGTCGTCGTTCTGGCGGGGAAAGGTCATGAGGACTATCAGGAAGCGAACGGCGAACGGCTGCCCTTCTCCGATGTGCACTGCGTCGCGCGCGTGCTCGCGCGTCGGAGGGACGAATGATGGATACGGCGACGGCCGCAGGCGTGGTCGGTGGCTGCGTCATCGGCGCGTCCGTTCCTTTCTTTCGCGTCACGACCGATACGCGCGGCCTCACCCCCGGCGATTTGTTCGTCGCGCTGCGCGGTGAACGCTTCGACGGTCACGATTTCGTGGCCCAGGCACTCACGTCCGGTGCTGCCGCGGCGCTCGTCGAACGCGCCCGCGCCGCGATGCTGCCGGGCAACCTGATCGCCGTCGACGATCCGCTGCCGGCACTCGGTGCCCTCGCGACGTTCTGGCGCAACCGTTTCGAGATCCCGGTCGCGGTCGTCGCCGGCAGCAACGGCAAGACGACGACGAAGGAAATGATCGCATCGATCTTTCGCGCCGCGGCCGGCGCTGAAGCAGTCGCCGCGACGCCGGGCAATTTCAACAATGCGATCGGCCTGCCGCTCGCATTGCTGGCGATGCGCGCCGCGCATCGGCTTGCCGTCTTCGAAATCGGCATCAACCACCGCGGCGAAACGCGCGGGCTGGCGGCAATCGCGCAGCCGACGATCGCCGTCATCACGAACGCGCAGCGCGAGCATCAGGAATTCATGCGTTCGGTCGACGAAGTCGCGGCTGAGCACGCCGACGTTGTTCGGGCATTGCGCGAACCCGGCACGGCGATACTCAACGCGGACGATCCGCAAATCGAGACGTGGCGTGCGGTCGCGAACGAGAACGGCAGCGCGGTCGTGACGTTCGGGGTCGATCATCCGGCGGATGTGTCGGCGCGTTATGCCGGGCACCCGGACGGGAGCACCCTTCAGCTCGTCTTTGGGGCGGGCAATGCGCACGTGCTGTTGCGCGTGCCTGGCCGGCACATGGCTGCCAACGCGCTGGCGGCGGCGGCCACGGCGCACGCCGCGGGATTGCCGCTCACGGCGATCGTGTCCGGTCTCGAAGCGTTTCGTCCGGTCCGCGGCCGGCTCTTCGCACTCACGACGGCGGCGGGCGTCCGCGTCATCGATGACAGTTACAACGCAAACCCGGATTCGGTACGCGCCGCGATCGACGTTCTCGCCGTGTGCGCCGCGCCGCGCTGGCTGGTGTTGGGCGACATGGGCGAAGTGGGTGACGCCGGGCCGGCGTTCCATCGCGAGATCGGTGTTTACGCGCGCACGGCGGGCATCGATCGCCTGCTCACCGCCGGAGCGCTGGCTCGCGAAGCGGCCGCTGCGTTCGGCAGCGGCGCCGAGCACTTCGAATCCGTCGACGCGCTCGGGACGGCCGTCGCGCGTGGCGCAAACGCCGGCGTCAGCTTGCTCGTCAAGGGTTCGCGCTTCATGCGGATGGAGCGCGTCGTCGCCGCGTTGACCGGCGAGCGCGTCGGAGGCCTGCACTGATGCTGCTGTGGCTCACCGAAATGTTGTCGCGCGAAGTCCGGATGTTCAACGTTTTTGGCTACATCTCGCTCCGCGCGGTGCTCGCGACGATGACCGCGCTCGTCATTTCGTTCGTCATCGGGCCGCGGATGATCGTGTGGCTCACCCGGATGCGGATCGGGCAGTCGGTGCGCAACGACGGTCCGCAAACGCATCTGGCGAAAGCGGGAACGCCGACGATGGGCGGCGCGCTGATCCTCGTCTCGATCGCGGTCACCACGCTGCTGTGGGCCGACCTCGACAATCGTTTCATCTGGGTCGTGCTGCTCGTGACCCTCGGCTTCGGCGCGGTCGGCTGGGTCGACGACTGGCGCAAGATCGTCGCCGGCGATCCGAAAGGACTCCCGGCGCGTGCCAAGTTCCTCTGGCAATCGGTGATCGGCCTGATCGCGTCCGTCTACCTCGCGTTCTCCGTTTCGGCTCCCGACAACGCGACGTTCGCGCAACTGTTCGTCGCCTGGGTCGAGAGCGGATTTTCCGCGGGACTGTCGCCGAAAGCCGACCTGATCGTGCCGTTCTTCAAGACGATCTCGTATCCGCTCGGCGTATGGGGCTTCATCGCGCTGTCTTACTTCGTCATTGTCGGCACCAGCAATGCGGTCAACCTGACCGACGGTCTCGACGGCCTCGCAATCATGCCGACGGTGATGATCGGCGCGGCACTCGGCATCTTCGCCTACGTCACTGGTAACGCAGTTTTCGCGCGCTATCTCGGCTTTCCGCACATTCCCGGCGCCGGCGAGCTCGCGGTGATCTGCGGCGCGATCGGCGGCGCGGGGCTCGGATTTCTCTGGTTCAACGCATATCCCGCCGATGTTTTCATGGGCGACGTCGGCGCGCTGGCACTCGGCTCGGCCCTCGGCGCGATCGCGATCATCGTGCGCCAGGAGATCGTGCTGTTCATCATGGGCGGCGTGTTCGTCGTCGAGACACTTTCGGTGGTGATCCAGGTCGTTTCGTTCAAGACGACGGGCCGGCGCGTGTTTCGAATGGCGCCTCTTCATCATCATTACGAACTGAAGGGATGGAAGGAAAACCAGGTGGTCGTTCGCTTCTGGATCATCACCATGCTGCTCGTTCTGTTCGGGCTGTCGACGTTGAAGCTGCGGTGATCGACCGGCGATGATGAACCAGCGCTACCAAGGCGTTCACGCCGTCGTCCTCGGTCTGGGCGTGACGGGGCTTTCGCTGGCGCGTTATCTTTCGCGTCACGGCGCCGCGGTGCGCGTCGCCGATACGCGGCGCGACCCTCCCAATCGCGCTGCCCTCGTCGCGGCATTGCCGAACGTGCGCATCGTTGCCGGCGAGTTCTCGGAGGCGACGTTCGACGCGGTCGACCTGATCGCCATCAGCCCGGGCATCGCACGGAACCATCCGGCGATCCGCGTGGCGGTGGAAGCGGGGGCTGCACTCGTCGGCGACATCGAGCTCTTCGCGCGCGCGCTCCCCGCCGACCAGAAAGTGCTCGCGGTGACGGGGACCAACGGCAAGTCGACGGTCACGTCACTCACCGGTGCGTTGACGCGCGCTGCCGGGCTTTCCACCAGCGTCGCCGGGAACATCGGCCACGCGGTGCTCGACGCGCTCGAGCCGATCGAAGCGGGTGCGCCGTGGCCGAATGTCTTTGTACTCGAGCTCTCGAGTTATCAGCTCGAAACAACAACGAGCCTCCGTCCCGTCGCAGCCGCGGTGCTGAACGTTTCGGCGAATCACATGGATCGCTATGTCGGCCTCGCCGACTACGCCGGCGCGAAAGCGCGGATCTTCGAGCATGCGACCGTGCAGGTGCTGAATCGCGACGACCCGATCGTGCGCCTCATGCGCCTGCCGGGACGCACCGCGCAGACGTTCGGCGCCGGCGTTCCGTTGTCGGAAGAGGAATGGGGCCTCGTCGAGCGCAGCAGCGGCACATGGCTCGCGCGAGGCGGCGAGCTCATCATGCAGACATCGCGCCTCGCACTGGTCGGTCGTCATAACGCGCTGAACGCGCTCGCCGCACTCGCGCTCGCATCGTCCGTGGCCAAGGTCGGCCGTCCGATGCTCGGCGCGCTCGGCGAGTTCCGCGGATTGGCGCACCGGATGGCGCCGGTCATCGAGGCCGGCGAAGTGCTGTTCATCGACGATTCGAAAGGTACGACGGTCGCGGCGACGCAGGTCGCGCTCGAAGGTGTCGGGCGGCCGGTCGTGCTGATCGCCGGCGGCGACGGCAAGGGCCAGAGCTTCGCGCCGCTGCGCTCCAGCGTCGATCGCGCATGCAGGGCGGTGCTGCTGATCGGTCGCGATGCGCCGCAAATCGCGCGCGCGCTCGCGGGAACGAGCGCACGTGTCGAAATGATCGGCACGCTCGACATGGCGGTCGAGCGTGCGATCGACCTGGCACTGCCGGGCGACGCGGTCCTGCTGTCGCCGGCGTGCGCGAGCCTCGATCAGTTTCGCGATTACGCCGAGCGCGGGACGCGCTTTGCCGAACTCGTGAATACGCGCCTCGCCGCGGACGTCGATGCGTAAGCGCCTGACTGTCAGCGCCGCGGTTCGCAGGCCTCCGCTTGCGCCGCTGCCGCGCGATCCGCGCGCGATGCTGATGTGGGACGTGTCGCTCGGCTGGTGCACGTTGCTGTTGCTCGCGTTCGGCCTGGTGATGGTGTATTCGGCGTCGATCGCGACGGCGGAGGCCTCCGCGCATACCGGTTATCGCGCCTGGTATTTCCTCGCGCGCCATGCGTTGTTCGTCGCCTTCGGGCTCGTTGCGGCGTTCTTCGCGTTCCAGGTTCCGGTGAGGGCGTGGCAGCGCGGCGCGCCCTGTCTTTTCATCGGCGGGGCCGCGTTGCTGGTGCTGATTCTGATTCCGGGAATCGGCAAATCGGTCAATGGCTCGAAACGGTGGCTGTCGCTCCTGGTCATCAACATCCAGCCGTCCGAATTCATGAAGCTCGCGGGCGTGTTGTACGCCGCGAGCTACGCGGTGCGCAAAGCGAAGTTCCTGCATGCGGAACAGCCGCTCAGGCAAACATTGCTGCGTGGATTCGCGCCGCTGTCTGCGGTGATGGTGCTGATCGGCGGGCTGCTGCTGCTGGAGCCCGATTTCGGCGCGTTCGTCGTCATCCTTGCGATCGCGCTCGGCATTCTGTTCCTGGGCGGCCTCGACTGGCGGCTGTTTCTCGGCCTTGCCGTGTTGTTGCCGGTTGCGTTGGCCGCGATCCTGATCGCCGCGCCGTACCGCGTGCAGCGGCTGACGAACTTCCTCGATCCCTGGGCCGATCCGCTGCACAAGGGCTACCAGCTGTCGCATTCGCTGATTGCGTTCGGCCGTGGCGAATGGTTCGGCGTCGGCCTGGGCGCGAGCGTCGAGAAGCTGCTTTACCTGCCCGAGGCTCACACCGATTTTCTGCTCGCGGTCATCGCCGAAGAGTTGGGCTTCGTCGGCGTGGCAGCGCTGATCGCGCTTTTCGCGTGGCTGTTGTTTCGTGCTTACGCGATCGGCCGCCAGGCCGCGCGGCTTTCGCGCCCGTTCGCGGCACTCGTCGCGCACGGCATCGGCGTATGGATCGGCATCCAGACGTTCATCAACATGGGCGTCAACATGGGCGTGCTGCCCACGAAAGGACTCACGCTGCCGCTGCTGTCCTTTGGCGGCAGCGGCATCGTCGCGAATTGCATCGCGATGGCGATCCTGCTGCGGATCGACTACGAGAACCGGCAAGTGCTGCGAGGTTTCACTGTATGAGCGCCGCTGGGCCGATCCACGGACGTCGAAGCACCCCTCACCCCAACCCTCTCCCCGGGCGCGGGGAGAGGGAGTCGAGCGTCAGCGAGGCGGGATGTCGTTCGACAGCCGCGAGCGTGGGGTCCCTGTGAGCACGACGGTGATGATTACCACCGGCGGCACGGGCGGCCACGTGTTCCCGGGGCTTGCCGTGGCCGCCACGCTCGTGGCACGCGGTTGCCGCGTATTCTGGCTCGGCACGCGTGACGGCATGGAGGCGCGGCTCGTCCCGGCGCACGGCGTCGAGTTCGAGAGCTTTTCATTTCGCGGCGTGCGCGGAAAAGGAGTGCGCACGCTGTTGTTCGGACCTTTCGCGCTCCTTCGCGCATGCATCGATAGCCTTCGCGTCATTCGACGGCGGCGGCCGAACGTCGTGCTCGGCTTCGGCGGCTTCGCGTCGTTTCCCGGCGCGCTGATGGCCATCGCGAGCGGCAAGCCGCTGATCGTCCACGACGCCAACGCCGTCGCCGGCCTCGCGAACCGCATCCTTGCCTACGGCGCCGACCGTGTGCTGCTCGGCTTTCCGAACGCGTTGCGTGGCAGCCATTCGAAGCACGCGACGTGGGTTGGCAATCCGTTGCGTGACGACATCGTGGCGCTCGCACCGCCGGAGCGACGTTTCGCCGATCGCGCGGGTCCGCTGCGCGTGTTGGTCGTCGGCGGAAGCCTCGGTGCGTCGGCGCTGAACGACGCGATGCCGGTCGCACTCGCGAAAATTCCCGAAGGGCGGCGGCCGCTTGTCGTGCATCAGGCGGGCGAGCGGCACGTGGACGCCGTGCGCAATGCGTATGCAAAGGACGGTGTGACGGCCGAGTGCGTGGCCTTCATCGATGACATGGCGGCGCGCTACGCATGGGCGGACATCGTCGTGTGTCGCGGTGGAGCGATGACCATCGCGGAACTGGCCGCGGTCGGCCTCGGCGCGATCGCCGTGCCGCTGCCCGGTGCGATCGCCGACGAGCAGACGGCGAATGCGCGCTTTCTTCTCGAGGCCGGCGCGGCGATCGTGATGCCGCAATCCGAGCTGATCGGACCCGATACGCCGCTGGCCGGCATTCTCGGTGCATTGACGCGATCGGATGCGCTGACGATGGCGGTCGCCGCGCATCACGTCGGCAAGCGCGATGCGGCCGATCGCGTCGCCGACGCGTGCGTCGCTTTGGCTGCGTCATGAGCGCCGCCGGGCCGTCCCAAGGCGCGAATTCCGCCCCCTTCGGGGCAGCGCAGCGGCCGAATTGGCCAATGCGGCCGCAAGCGTGGGGGAATCATACAAGCGCTGCCGGGCCGTCCCAAGGCGTGTGGGTGCGATGAGGCACAAGGTCAAGCGCGTGCATTTCGTGGGCATCGGCGGTGCGGGCATGAGCGGCATCGCCGAAGTGCTCGCCACGCAGCGCTACCGCGTGTCCGGCTCGGACCTCGTCGAGAGCGCGGCGACGCAGCGGCTTCGCGCGATGGGCGTCGACGTCGCGATCGGCCACCGCGCGGCGAACGCCGATGGTGCGGACGCCGTCGTCGTCTCGACCGCGGTCGCAGGCGACAACCCCGAGGTCGTCGCCGCGCGCGAACGCGGCATTCCGATCGTGCCGCGTGCGCTGATGCTCGCCGAACTGATGCGCTTGAAGCAGGGGATCGCCGTCGCGGGCACGCACGGGAAGACGACGACGACGAGCCTGATCGCGTCGGTGCTGGCCGAAGGCGGGCTCGATCCGACGTTCGTCATCGGCGGACGCCTGCTTGCGGCCGATGCGAACGCGCGTCTCGGTCACGGCGAGTTTCTGGTCGCGGAAGCCGACGAATCCGATGCGTCGTTCCTCTACCTGTCGCCGGTGCTCGCGGTCGTGACGAACATCGACGCCGATCACATGGAAACGTATGGGCAGGATTTCGGCAAGCTGACGAAGGCGTTCGTCGATTTCGTCCAGCGGTTGCCGTTCTATGGCGTCGCGGTGTTGTGCATCGACGATGCTCACGTGCGCGCGATCCTGCCCGACATCGCCAAGGCGGTCGTGACGTACGGACTCGCCGACGACGCGCAATTGCGTGCGGTCGACGTCGTCAACGTCGACGGGCGCATGCGCTTTGTCGCGCACGGCCGCGATTCGCCGCCGATGCCGGTCGAGCTTGCCTTGGCCGGTGTGCACAACGTGCAGAACGCCCTGGCTGCCATTGCCGTCGGGCGCGAGGTGGGTGTTGCCGACGAGGCGATCGCCCGCGCGCTCGCCGAATTCAAGGGTGTCGGCCGGCGGTTCCAGCGTCACGATGACGTGCCGCTCGCGGAAGGCGGCGCGTTCACGTTGATCGACGACTATGGGCATCACCCGGTCGAGATGGCCGCGACGCTCGCCGCGGCGCGCGAAAGCTTCCCGGGACGCCGCGTCGTCCTCATTTTCCAGCCGCATCGCTACACGCGCACGCGCGATCTCTTCGAGGATTTCGTCCGCGTTCTTTCCACCGTCGACGCGCTCGTGCTGGCCGATGTCTATCCAGCCGGTGAAGCCCCCATCGTCGCCGCCGATGGCCGCGCGCTGGCCCGCGCGGTACGCGTGGCCGGCCGCGTCGAACCGGTATTCGTCGAGTCCGTGACCGACGCCGCGGTGGCCATTCGCGGCATCGCGCGCGACGGCGACGTCGTCGTCACGATGGGTGCCGGATCCATCGGATCGGTCCCCGCGCTGTTGAGCGTGACCGCGTGATGATGAGCGTAGAAAGGCCGCCCCGAGACGCGAATTCCGCCCCTTGGGGGGCAGCGCAGCGGCGCGAGCCGCAAGCGTTTCGGGGGTACGCCCGCGAGTCTCTCGCATTCGTCGGCTTGCGCGGCCGACTGGTGCGCGACGCGCCGCTCGCGCGCCACACGACGTGGCGCGTCGGCGGGAATGCCGACCTGCTGTACGCGCCGGCCGATCGCGACGACCTTGCGCATTTCGTGCGCGGATTGCCGGTGGCGTTGCCGGTGACGACGCTCGGGCTCGGCAGCAACGTGCTCGTGCGCGATGGCGGCATCCGCGGCGCGGTCATCCTGATGCACAACCCCGGCGCGGCCCTCGCGGTGGCCGACGGGCTGATCTATGTGGACACCGGCGTCGCGAGTCCGAAGCTCGCGCGCTTCGCCGCCCTGCGCGGCTGCGCGAACGCGGCGTTCCTCGCCGGCATACCCGGAACCGTGGGCGGCGCGCTCGCGATGAATGCCGGCTGCTACGGCGGCGAAACATGGCGCCACGTCGCGCGCGTCGAAACGCTCTGCCGCGACGGTACGTTCGAGGTCCGTGCGCCGACGGACTATGCGATCGAATATCGCAGCGTCCTGCGCCGCGATGGAAGCGCGCTCGACGAGCCGTTCACCGCCGCGTGGTTCCGCTTCGAGCCGGGCGACATCGCGACGTCGCGGGCGCAGATCAGGTCGCTGCTCGCGCGCCGCATCGCCACGCAGCCGCTGTCGCTGCCCAACGCGGGCAGCGTGTTTCGCAACCCGCCAGGCGACCACGCGGCGCGCCTGATCGAATCCTGCGGCCTCAAGGGCTACGCGATCGGCGGCGCGCGCGTATCGGACCTGCACGCGAATTTCATCGTCAATCCCGCGCGCCGGGCGCGCGCTGCCGACATCGAGCAGCTGATCGCCCACGTGCGGTCGGTCGTGCAAGCGAAGACCGGCGTCGAGCTCGAACCCGAAGTGCGCATTCTGGGCGAAACGCGATGATCGGAATCTCCGGACTGGACGACGAATCGGCGATGGAAATCCTGCCCGAAAGCTTCGGCAAGGTCGCGGTCCTCCTGGGCGGTCCGTCGGCCGAACGCGAGATCTCGATGATGTCGGGCAAGGCGGTGCTGAAGGCGCTCATCGAGCGCGGCGTCGACGCGTATCCGTTCGATCCGGCGGCGCGAAATCTTCTCGAGCTCGCACGCGAAGGCTTCGAGCGCGCGTTCATCGCGCTGCACGGCCGCTTCGGCGAGGACGGCACCGTCCAGGGTGCGCTCGAGACGCTGCGCATTCCCTACACCGGCAGCGGCGTCATGGCGTCGGCGCTCGCGATGGACAAGTGGCGCACCAAGCTCGTCTGGCTCGCGAGCGGCATCGCGACGCCGCGCTACCGCGTCGTCGACGCAAAAACCGATTGGCCGCGCGTCGTCGCGGAGCTCGGATTGCCGCTGATCGTGAAACCCGCGCGCGAAGGCTCGACGATCGGCATCACGCGCGTGTCGGGCGTCGACCACGACGAATTGACGCTCGCCTATGAAGCGGCCGCGCATCACGATCCGCTCGTCCTGGTCGAGGAATTCGTCGCCGGCGTCGAGCTGACGGCGTCGATCGTCAACGGCCGCGCGCTGCCGCTGATTCGCATCGAGGCGCCGCAGGGCAACTACGACTACCACAACAAGTACTTTTCCGACGAGACGAAATACTTCTGTCCGAGCGGCATCCCGGAAGCGCTGGAGAGCGAGATTCGCGCGACGGCACTCGCGGCGTTCGATGTCGTCGGCTGCAGCGGCTGGGGGCGCCTCGACCTGATCCTGCGCGACGACGACACGTTCTCGTTCCTCGAAGTGAACACGTCGCCCGGCATGACGGGACACAGCCTCGTGCCGATGGCGGCGCGGCAGGCGGGCATGCCGTTCGCCGACCTCTGCGTGGGAATCCTGCGAGGCGCGCATGTGGGATGACGCGCGGCAACTGAACGCGATCGCCGTCACGCTGGCGGTCATCGCCGTGGGCTTCTTCGCGTGGGCAGCCGTCGGCTGGGTGACGCGGCTACCCGCATTCGAATTCCGCGAAGTCGTCGTGACGACGCCCCTCGTACGGACGAGCGGCGCGCACGTCGAATCGGTTATCCGCGGCGAATTGACCGGAACGTTCTTCACGATGAACCTCGATGCCGCGCGGGCGTCGCTCGGCCGCGTGCCGTGGGTCCGATCCGTCGCATTGCGTCGCCAGTGGCCGCGGCGCCTCGAAATCGAAGTCGACGAGCACGAGCCGTTCGCGCGCTGGAACGACAACGCGCTCGTCGATACGAAGGGCGATGTGTTCGCGGCGAATTATGCAGGCGAACTGCCGGAGTTCAGCGGTCCCGACGGCCAGGCGGCCCTGATGACGGCGCGCTATCGCGAGTGGAACGGATTGCTTGCGCCGCTCGCGCTGCACGTCACCGGGCTGAACCTGTCTGCGCGTGGCGGCTGGCAGCTTCGCGCCGCGGGCGGCGGCGGCCCGGTGACGATGGACATCGGCCGCGACGACGTCGCCGGCCGGCTCGCGCGCTTTCTCGCCGTGTACACGCGCACCGTCGGCGTTCTCGCGCGTGCAGGCACGCACGTCGATCACGTCGATCTTCGCTATCGCAGCGGCTTCGCGGCGCGGATGCCCGGCTTTCACGAAAAGCCGGCGCGCAAGGTTTCATGACGGAGATGACTGGGGACTCGTGAAAGACAACAACAACCTGATCGTCGGCCTCGACATCGGAACCTCGAAGATCGTAGCGATCGTCGCCGAAGTGCAGACCGACGGCGGGCTCAACATCATCGGTCTCAGCACGCAACCTTCGCGCGGGCTCAAGAAGGGCGTCGTCGTCAACATCGAAGCGACGATGGGCTCGATCCAGCGCGTCCTCGAAGAGGCGGAACTGATGGCTGATTGCCGGATCAGCGACGTCTACACCGGTATCGCGGGGAGCCACATCCGCAGCCTCAACTCGAGCGGGATGGTGGCGATCAAGGAGAAGGAAGTCACGCAGGCGGACATCGACCGCGTTGTCGAGACGGCGAAGGCGATCGCGATTCCGAACGACCAGCAGGTACTCCACATCCTGCCGCAGGAATTCATCATCGACGGGCAGGAGGACGTCCGCGAGCCGCTCGGCATGAGCGGCGTGCGGCTCGAAGTGAAGGTCCACATCGTCACCGGCGCGGTCTCGGCCGTCGAGAACATCACCAAGTGCGTGCGCCGCTGCGGCCTCCAGGTGCGCGACGTAATGCTGCAGCCGCTCGCGTCTGCGAAGGCGGTGCTGAGCGAAGACGAAAAGGATCTCGGCGTCTGCCTGATGGACATTGGCGGCGGCACGACCGACATCGCCGTGTTCGCGGGTGGCGCGATTCGGCACACCGCCGTCATACCGATCGCCGGTGACCAGGTGACGAACGACATCGCGATGACGTTGCGCACACCGACGAAGGAGGCGGAGGAACTCAAGATCCGTCACGGCTGCGCGCTGCGCCAGCTCGCGGATCCCAACGAAATCATCGAAGTGCCAGGCGTCGGCGAGCGCGGACCGAGGAAGCTCTCGAAGCCGATGCTCGCCGAAGTGATCGAGCCGCGCATCGAGGAGCTGTACTCGCTCGTGCAGGCCGAACTGCGCCGCTCAGGGTTCGAGGAACTGTTGTCGTCCGGCATCGTGCTGACGGGTGGGTCGGCGCTATTGCAGGGCATGACCGAGCTCGGCGAAGAGCTCTTTCACCTGCCCGTGCGCGTCGGCGTCCCGACCTACGTGGGCGGACTCGCAGACGTCGTGCGCAGCCCGCGCTATGCGACGGCGGTCGGATTGCTGCTCGAGGGTCGCGAGCAGTTCCTGCGCGGCCAGGCGGCTCGCGCGCAGGTCGCGGGCATCGGCGGCATCGCGGAACGGATGCGGCAATGGTTCAGCGCGAATTTCTGATCAGGGATCAGGGATCAGTACAAGACGAACGTGAGTGGAAACGTGAGTGGAAACGAGAGCGGAAACGAGAGCGGAAACGGGGAATGGTAAGCGTGGCATGTGAAGCAAACAAACGGGGGGTCATCTGTCAGGTGTCAATTGGCCACGGCCAACTGATACCTGATACCTGATCCCCGATACCTGAAATCCAGACAGGAAAGGAAACACCATGTTTGAAATCATCGACGAGGCGCCGGACGAAGGCGCGGTTATCAAGGTCATCGGCGTGGGTGGATGCGGCGGCAACGCCGTCGAGCACATGATTACGCGCGGGTTGTCGGGCGTCGACTTCCTGTGCGCGAACACGGACGCGCAGGCGCTGAAGCGTTCGACGGCGCGGACGCAATTGCAACTCGGGTCGACGCTGACCCGCGGCCTCGGCGCGGGCGCGCGGCCGGAGATCGGCCGCGATGCGGCGATGGAGGATCGCGACCGCATCGCCGGCATGATCGAAGGTTCCGACATGCTCTTCATCACCGCGGGCATGGGCGGCGGGACCGGCACGGGTGCTGCACCGGTGATTGCGGACATCGCGAAAAGCCTCGGCATCCTGACCGTCGCAGTCGTCACGCGGCCCTTCAAGTTCGAAGGCAAACGCCAGCGCGTCGCGGCCGCCGGCATCGAGGAATTGACGAAGAAGGTCGACTCGCTGATCGTCATCCCGAACGACAAGCTGATGGACGTGCTCGGCGATGATGTCTCGGTGCTCGACGCCTATGCGGCGGCCAACGACGTCCTGCATGGCGCGGTATCGGGGATTGCGGAAGTGATCAACAACCCGGGCCTCGTGAACGTGGACTTTGCCGACGTTCGCACCGTCATGGGCGAAGTCGGCATGGCGATGATGGGCTCGGCCACCGCCGCCGGCGCGGATCGCGCCCGCAACGCGGCGCAGCAGGCGGTGAAGAGCCCGTTGCTCGAGGACGTGAACCTCGCAGGCGCGCGCGGCGTGCTGGTCAACATCACCGCCTCCGCCAGTCTCAAGATGAAGGAGTACCACGAGGTGATGAACACCATCAAGGAATTCACCGCGGAGGACGCGATGGTGATCGTCGGCACGGTGATTGACGAGGCGATGGAGGATCAACTCCGCGTCACGATGATCGCGACGGGGCTCGGCGGTGCGGTGGTGGCGACGCGTCGGCCCCCGAAGCTCGAGGTGCTCGAAACGGTCGTCGAGCGCACGGGTACCGACAATATCGGCATGCGGCTGACCGAGACTATCGACTACGATAAGCTCGACCAGCCGGCAGTCGTTCGCCGCGGCCGTCACGCCACCAGCGTTGTAACGCCGGCGTTCGACCCGTCGGAAATTCCGGCTTTCCTGCGCAAGCAGGCCGACTGAGCGTCGTGAATCGGAAGGTCGATCCCCACCCGTCGCGCGGAAGCGAGGCGGGTGAGGGACGCCACCGAAATGTTAAGATAATCGACCGGTCACATGCGCGACAGTCCGACGCGTCGCGCCACTCCCCTCGTTTCGAGAC
>JALYSS010000212.1 GCA_030854685.1 Pseudomonadota bacterium
GGCCTGCACCGTGCCGCGGACCACGGCCAGCGTCTTGGCTTTTAACTTTCGGAATTCTTCGGCACTGGGCTTACGGCCCAGCTTCTCCACCTGCTGATCGATCGCGGTGTTGAAGAACATCGCCAGGATCGTCGGCGCCGGGCCGTTGATCGTCATGCTGACCGAGGTGCTCGGATCGGTCAGGTCGAAGCCCGAGTAGAGCACCTTCATATCGTCGAGGGTCGCGATCGACACACCCGAGTTGCCGACCTTGCCGTAGATGTCGGGCCGCCGGTCGGGATCGTTGCCGTACAGCGTGACCGAGTCGAACGCCGTGGACAGCCGCTTTGCGGGCATCCCGTCGGCGAGCAGGTGAAAGCGGCGGTTGGTGCGGGAGGCATCGCCCTCGCCGGCGAACATCCGCGTCGGGTCCTCGTTCTCGCGCTTGAACGCGAATACGCCGGCGGTGAACGGAAAACTGCCGGGCACATTCTCGGTCAGCTGCCAGCACAGGACCTCGCCGTCGTCCTCGTAACGGGGCAGCGCCACCTTGCGCACTTTCGTGCCGGACAACGACGTCGTGGTGAGCGCCGTGCGAATCTCCCGGTCGCGAATCTTCACGACATACTCGTCGCCGCCGTATGCCGCCTTCGTGCGCGGCCACATGTCGAGGAGCTTTTTCGATCGCGCGTCGAGCTTTCGTTCACGCTCGGCGATCAGCTTGTCGAGCGCCTCGGACATCGGGGTCAGAGATGCAAGTTTCGATTCGTCGTCGCCTCGATCAGCGTCAGACGGTTCGCGACTTGCAGCTCTGACCCCGATGTCCAGCATCGCCTTCGTCGCCCGCAATTGCTGGCGCTCGCGCGCGATGCGCGCCTGCGCATCGACCCACTGGTGATAGCCACGTACCGTTTCGGCGATCTCGGCCAGATAGCGGACGCGCGACGGCGGCACGATCGCGTGCTGCCGCGTCGAGCATCGCGTCGATACCGTCGGCAGCGCACCCTCCTGCATCGCAAGGCCGTGCGTACGAAGCGCGCCCGCGATCGCCTGATACAACGCCGACACGCCATCGTCGTTGAAGCGCGAGGCGATCGTGCCGTAGACCGGCATTTCCTCGGGCGACACCTTGAACAGCTCGTGATTGCGCTGGTACTGCTTGCGCACGTCGCGCAGCGCATCGCGAGCGCCCTTGCGGTCGAACTTGTTGATCGCGATGAAATCCGCGAAATCGAGCATGTCGATCTTCTCGAGCTGCGACGCGGCGCCGAACTCCGGCGTCATCACGTACAGCGACACGTCGACGTGCGGCACGATGGCAGCGTCGCCCTGCCCGATGCCGGACGTTTCCACGATCACGAGGTCGAACCCCGCCGCCTTGCAAGCGGCGACCGCGTCGGGGAGCGCCCTGGAGATCTCGCTGCCGGCATCGCGCGTCGCGAGCGAGCGCATGTAAAGGTTCGGCGTGTGGATCGCGTTCATGCGAATCCGGTCACCCAGCAGTGCACCGCCGGATTTGCGTCGCGACGGGTCGATCGACACGATCGCGATCCTCAGGCCGTCGCGCTGATCGAGTCGGAAACGACGCACGAGCTCGTCGGTCAGCGAGCTCTTGCCCGCACCGCCGGTCCCGGTGATTCCCAGCACGGGCGATTTCGTTTTCGCCGCCGCATCCAGTAACGCCTTCCGGAACTCGGGCGGCGCCACGCCGGCCTCCAGCGCCGTGATCGTTCGCGCGAGCGCGCGTGTTCGCGCAAAGCGGTCGCCTTCGCGGAGCGCACTGACCGAATCGGGGATCGCCTGCGCAAGGTCCACGTCTGCCGCCGCGACGATCTCGTTGATCATTCCCTGCAGCCCGAGCTTCTGTCCATCTTCCGGCGAAAAGATCCGGGTCACGCCGTAGTCGTGCAGCATCCTGATTTCTGACGGCACGATGACACCGCCGCCACCGCCGAAGACCTTGATGTGGCCCGCGCCGCGCTCGCGCAAAAGGTCGAGCATGTACGTAAAGAACTCCACGTGGCCGCCCTGATACGACGAGACCGCGATTCCATGTACATCCTCCTCGATCGCGCAATCGACGATCTCTTCCACCGATCGGTCGTGGCCGAGATGGATTACTTCGCAGCCGCTGGATTGGAGAATCCGCCGCATGATGTTGATCGACGCGTCGTGCCCGTCGAAAAGGCTCGCCGCCGTGACGAAGCGTACCTTCGCGAGCGGCTTGTAGACGAGCGGTTGGCGCGTGGAAAGGTCGGTCATCGCGGATCCGTGGTGCCTCTGGCGGGAAGCTACATGACGTTTACGTAAACGTCAATCTCGAGGGCGAGGCCAGTGTACATTCCACTCTCGTCAGTCGGGGCGTGCAACAGGTATCTGGCCCCGGCCGCCTGGCGACGCTCAAGGGAACGGCACTTTTCACGGCCTCGCGCTGTCCCACCGTCGCATCCCGCGCGGCATTTGCCGCCTTCCCTTCCTTGCCCGCCATGCTCCTGCAGACGATTCGCCGATTCGTTCTCGTTCTTGCAATCCTTCCCGCCGCGGCACTCGCGGCGCTGCCGGCCGGCATCACGCGCGGCGCGAGCGTCGAAGGTGTCAACGCATACCACCTGCAGAACGGGCTGACGGTGCTGCTCTTCGCCGATGCGACGAAGCCGACGACGACCGTCGACGTCACGTACAAAGTCGGCTCGCGCATGGAGAACTACGGCGAAAC
>JALYSS010000226.1 GCA_030854685.1 Pseudomonadota bacterium
AACGCCGCCGTCGACCGCGCGCTCATCGGTGACATCCATCGCGATGCCCATCGTCCGCGCGGGGTCCGCATCGATTGTGCGCGCCGTGTCGGTCGCGGCGCCAAGGTCGAGATCGGCGATGACGACGCGTGCGCCGGCGCGCGCGAAACGATGCGCGATGGCCCTGCCGATGCCACCGGCGCCGCCGGTCACGATGGCGACTTGGTCCTTGAGTTCCATAGTTACTCCTGCTTACCGTTACGTCACGATCGGTCGGCGATCGTGCGATCATGGAAACGTTGACGCGCCCGCCGAGAGGCTTATGTCTCCGTCGGCAGCGCGACGCCGAACAGCGTCTCGCGCAACTTGTGGAGCCGGTCACGCAGTTCCGCGGCGCGCTCGAACTCGAGGTTCCTTGCCGCATCGAGCATCTGCTTTTCGATCTGCCGCAGCTCCTTCTCGAGATCCTTCTCGGGCATCGCCGCGTACTTCGCCTTGATCTGCGCGGCCTTTTGCTCCTGGCGCTCCTCGTCGATGTCGTAGACACCCTCGATCATGTCCTTGATGCGCTTCTCGACGCCCTTCGGCGTGATGCCCATCGTCGTGTTGAAGGCGATCTGCCTCGCGCGCCGTCGCTCGGTCTCGCCGATCGCGGCTTTCATCGAATCGGTCATCCGGTCCGCATAGAGGATCGCCTTGCCGTTGATGTGGCGCGAGGCGCGCCCGATCGTCTGGATCAGCGAGCGCTCGGCGCGCAGGAATCCTTCCTTGTCGGCATCCAGTATGGCGACCAGCGACACCTCCGGGATGTCGAGGCCTTCGCGCAGCAGGTTGATGCCCACCAGCACGTCGAATTCGCCGAGCCGCAGGTCACGGATGATTTCAACGCGCTCGACCGTTTCGATATCGCTATGCAGGTAGCGGACGCGCACGCCATGCTCGCCCAGGTAGTCGGTCAGGTCCTCCGCCATCCGCTTCGTCAGCGTCGTGACGAGCACGCGCTCGTTGAGGCCGACCCGCAGGTTGATTTCCGATAGCAGGTCGTCGACCTGTGTCGCGGCCGGCCGCACCTCGAGCAGCGGGTCGACGAGCCCGGTCGGACGGACCACCTGCTCGACGACCTGTCCCGAATGCTTCCGTTCGTAATCGGCAGGAGTCGCCGACACGAAGATCGTCTGCGGCAGCAGGCGCTCGAATTCGTCGAAGCGCAACGGGCGATTGTCGAGCGCGGATGGCAGGCGAAAGCCGAAGTTGACCAGGTTCTCCTTGCGCGCGCGGTCGCCCTTGTACATGCCGCCGACCTGCGGAATCGTCACATGGCTCTCGTCGACGAACATCAGCGAACGCGCCGGCAGGTAATCGATCAGCGTTGGCGGCGGCTCGCCCGGCATGCGCCCTGACAGGTGCCGCGAGTAATTCTCGATCCCTTTGCAGAAGCCGATTTCCGCCATCATTTCGAGGTCGAAGCGCGTGCGCTGCTCGATCCGTTGCGCCTCGATCAGCTTCATCTGCGAGACGAAGTGCTCCTTCTGCACGACGAGCTCGCCCTTGATGCCTTCGATCGCGTCGAGCACCTTCTGGCGTCCGGTCACGTAATGCGACGACGGGAAGACCGTGTAGCGCGCCATCTTGTGGCGCAAATGGCCGGTCAGCGGATCGAAGAGCTGCAGCGTCTCCACTTCGTCATCGAAGAGCGACACCCGGATGGCATTCTCGGCATTCTCCGCCGGGAAGATGTCGAGCACGTCGCCGCGCACGCGAAACGTCCCGCGCCGGAAGTCGAGCTCGGACCGCTGATATTGCATTTCGGTGAGCCGCTTGATCGCGTCGCGCTGCGTGAGCCGGTCACCCTGATGCAGATGCAGGATCATGCTGTGATATTCGGTCGGATCGCCGATGCCGTAGATCGCCGATACGGTGCCGACGATCACGCAATCGGGTCGCTCGAGGATCGCCTTGGTCGCCGACAGCCGCATCTGCTCGATGTGCTCGTTGATCGAGCTGTCCTTCTCGATGTAGAGGTCGCGCGACGGAACGTACGCTTCCGGCTGGTAGTAGTCGTAATACGAGACGAAATACTCGACGGCGTTGTTGGGGAAGAACTCGCGGAACTCCGAATAAAGCTGCGCCGCGAGTGTCTTGTTCGGCGCAAGCACGAGCGCCGGCCGGCCAGTCAGTGCAATCACATTGGCCATCGTGAACGTCTTGCCCGAACCGGTGACACCGAGCAATGTCTGGAACGACAATCCGTCGGCCAGGCCTTCGGTCAGTCTTGCGATGGCTTCCGGCTGGTCGCCGGCCGGCTGGAAGGGCTGGTGCAGCTCGTACGGACTATTCGGATACTTGACGATCATTGCCTCGCGAATTCAATTGGCCAACCGGTTATTTTAGTTCGGAAAGCGACTCATTCGAAGCGGCCGATGATGCCGGAATGTGGAACTGCAAGGCGGCGAGACGCGCGTAGAGGGGATTGGCGCCGACGAGTTCCTCGTGCGTGCCGATCGCGACGATGCTGCCCCGCTCCATCACGGCGATGCGATCCGCATGGCGAACCGTCGCGAGCCGATGCGCGATCATCAGCACGGTGCGTCCCGCCATCAATCGCTCGAGTGCGCGCTGCACGATGCGCTCGCTCTCCGCATCGAGCGCGCTCGTCGCTTCGTCGAGTAGCAGGATCGGGCGATCGGCGAGGATGGCGCGCGCAATCGCAAGCCGTTGCCGTTGCCCGCCGGACAGCCGAACTCCGCGCTCTCCCAGCGAACTCGCGAAGCGCTCGGGCAAGCGCTCGATGAACTCGGTCGCGTACGCCGCATCGCAAGCGGCCTCCACATCGGCATCACTCGCGTCCGGCCGACCATAGCGCACGTTCTCGAGCACGCTCGCCGCGAAGATCACCGGCTCCTGCGGGACCAGCGCGAGCTGTCGCCGCACGTCACGGGGATCGGCCGTCTGCAGGTCGACGCCGTCGATGTTCACATGGCCTTGCCCCGGGTCATAGAAGCGCAGCAACAACTGGAATACCGTCGTCTTGCCGGCACCCGACGGGCCGACGAGCGCAACCTTTTCGCTGGCGCGAACCTCCAACGTGAAGTGTTCCAGTGCAGGCGTATCGGGACGCGACGGATAATGAAACGTAACGTCGTCGAAGCTCACCCGACCCTGGCCATGCGCCGGCATGGGCATCGGATGCGGTGGCGTGCGAATCGCGGCTTCGACGTTCAGCAATTCGAAGAGCCGCTCGGTCGCGCCGGCGGCCCGCTGCAGATCACCAATGACCTCGCTGATCGTTCCGACGGCGCCCGCGACAATCACTGCATAGAAGACGAACGCCGACAGCTGGCCCGCGCTCAGTCGTCCCGCAACGACGTCGTGGCCGCCAATCCACAAAATGACGCCGACGGCGCCAAATACCAGCACGATGACGGCCGCCACCAGGATCGCGCGCTGCCTGACGCGCCGCACCGCCGTGGCGAACGCTGCTTCCACGCGCGCCGCAAAGTCAAGGCGGTCCCGATCTTCATGGCCGTACGCCTGGACCGTGCGAATTTCGTGCAGCGATTCGTCCAGGAACGCGCCGACGTCGCCCACGCGATCCTGCGTCGCGCGCGAAAGCTTGCGTACGCGGCGACCGAACAGGATGATCGGCGCGACAACCAGCGGAACGCCCGCGAGAACGAGCAGCGTGAGCTTCAAGCTGGTCAGCGCCAGCATGACAAGGCCGCCGACCATCAGCAGGAAGTTGCGAATCGCCTGCGATGCGCTCGAGCCGATCACCGTTTCCAGCATCGTCGTGTCGTTGATCAGTCGCGAGATCACTTCGCCGGTGCGCGTAGCTTCGAAAAAAGTCGGCGGAAGATCGAGCAGATGATTGAAAACCGTTCGGCGCAAATCGGCCGTGACGCGCTCGCCCAGCCACGACACGTGATAGAAGCGCATGTAGGTCGCGGCCGCCATGACGACGATCACGCCGAGCATCAACGCCAGCGCGTGATCGAGCTCGCTCGCGTTGGACGCGGCAAAGCCGCGATCGACGACGAACTTCAGCCCCTGCCCGATCGCCAGCACCGCGGCGGCCGCGACGACCAGTCCGATGGCCGCAAATACCACTTGACGGCGGTAGGGGCGCAAAAAGCGCCCGGCGCGCGCGACCGTCTTCAGCGCGGTGACCGGCGGAATTTTTGGAGCGGGTTCGAGACGCGTATCGGCGCGGGCCATCGGATGCGAAAACGGGTGAGCTGCAAACGTTTCAGGTGGGGCCGACGCTGCCTCGACTCAAGGTGGTGCGCGGTGCTTGCGCGGTACAATAACGCGTTTTCGCGCGCGTCGCGCGAAGCTACTTCCCCCCGAACGACATTGCCCCGCCCTCTCCTGAACAGGCCCTGACATGAACGCTCCGCTCGCCGCATCGTTGCTGGGTGCCGTCGACCTCGCGCCTCGCGATCCCATCCTCGGCATTTCGGAGGCATTCAACGCCGATCCGAATCCGCGCAGGGTGAACCTCGGCGTCGGCGTCTACTGCGACGACAATGGCAAGGTGCCACTGCTCGAATGTGTCAAGCGTGCCGAGCGCGAGATGACGGACAAGGCGACGCCGCGGGTCTACCTGCCGATCGACGGCATCCCGGCTTACGACAGGGCCGTGCAGCGCCTGCTGCTCGGCAGCGACAGCGAAGTGATCGCATCGGGGCGCGCGGTGACCGTGCAGGCGCTGGGCGGTACCGGCGGCCTCAAGGTGGGCGCCGACTTCCTCCGCAAGTTCGCGCCGTCGGCCACGGTCTGCATCAGCGACCCGAGTTGGGAAAACCATCGCGCATTGTTCGAAGCCGCGGGTTTCGCGGTCGGCACGTACGCGTACTACGATCCCGCGACACACGGCCTCGACTTCGCCGCAATGCGCGCGTCGCTCGACTCGATGGCGTCCGGCACGATTGTCGTGCTCCACGCCTGCTGCCACAATCCGACCGGCGTTGATCCGACCCCTCAGCAGTGGAACGAAATCATGGCGGTGGTGCGCGCTCGCGGTCTCGTGCCATTTCTCGACATCGCCTATCAGGGTTTCGGTGATGGCGCGGATGCGGACGCGAGCGTTGTGCGCAAATTCGCGGCGACCCCGGGCCCGCTGTTCATTTCGAACTCGTTCTCGAAGTCGTTTTCCCTCTACGGTGAACGTGTCGGTGCGCTCACGGTCGTCACTGCCGAGAAGGGCGAGGCCGCGCGTGTGCTCTCGCAACTGAAGCGCGTCGTGCGTTCGAACTATTCGAATCCTCCCACGCACGGTGGACAGATCGTCGCGCTCGTGCTCACCCATCCGGAGTTGCGCGGGATCTGGGAGATGGAACTCGGCGGCATGCGGGAGCGCATCCGGGAAATGCGTGTGTCGCTCGTGAAGAAGCTCACGGAACGCGTTCCTGATCACGACTTCGAATTCGTCCGCGCGCAGCGGGGCATGTTCTCGTACTCCGGTTTGGACAAGGCGCAGGTTCAGCGCCTGCGCGACGAGTTCTCGATTTACGCGATCGATACCGGCCGTATCTGTGTTGCCGCGCTCAACTCGAAGAACATCGAATACGTCGCGGATGCGATCGCGACGGTGCTCGATACGGTTGCCGCCTGACGAGCGAGCTTCGTCATGTCGACGGCGCCGTGACGTCGAGCGGTTCGTGCCTAAGGTATAATTCGCGACCTCCGCGGGAATAGCTCAGTTGGTAGAGCGCAACCTTGCCAAGGTTGAGGTCGGGAGTTCGAGACTCCTTTCCCGCTCCAGATCCCCGGGAGAGCCTGCGATCATTGCATCGGGCTCTCCCTTTTCGTTTGCGCAGCCGTTTCGGCGTACTTGATGAGCCCGCGACGGCAGCGCCCACTCCTGGCGGGGTGGCAGAGTGGTCATGCAGCGGCCTGCAAAGCCGTGGACGCCGGTTCGATTCCGACCCCCGCCTCCATCAAATCAATTAGTTATAAGAATTATGAATAAGGGAATAGCAAAACATTTTGCCATCTTTACTCTTTTTCCCGGTTAGCATGACCTGAAATCATAACAGGGCGAGGTTTACAATACACCGGATGTAATCGAAAATAGGATAATAGAATATTTGACGGCCGATTGAAAAGGCACGCGTTGATCAAGTCGGCCGTTATCTGCCAACTC
>JALYSS010000231.1 GCA_030854685.1 Pseudomonadota bacterium
ACGCTGGCCACCGCCGTTGCCGGCCTCGACTTCCGGCGCGGGGGCCGGTCCGCCCGACGCGTCGGCGGTGAGGCGCAATTCGTCGAGTCGAATCGGGTAGAATGCCCGCTTTTCGGGATACGGTTCATGCTTTCAGGCAGTCTCGTCGCGATCGTGACGCCGATGCAACCCAGCGGCGTTCTCGACCTCGCGGCGCTCGCACGGCTGATCGACTTTCACGTTGCAAGCGGTACCGCCGGCATTGTCATCGTCGGCACGACGGGTGAGTCACCCACCGTCGACGTCGACGAGCACTGTCGGCTCATCCAGTCCGCGATCGAGCACACTGCGGGTCGCATTCCGGTCATCGCCGGCACGGGCGGCAATTCGACGGCGGAAGCGATCGCGCTGACACGCTTCGCGAAGGACGCCGGTGCATCCGCGTGCCTGTCCGTCGTGCCGTACTACAACAAGCCGATGCAGGAGGGCCTGTACCGGCATTTCCGGACGATCGCCGAGACCGTCGACCTGCCGATGATCCTGTATAACGTGCCGAGTCGTACGGTCGCCGATCTCGCCACCGACACGCTGCTGCGACTCGTCGAGATTCCGGGGATCGTGGGGCTGAAGGACGCGACCTCCGACCTCGTCCGCCTCGTCGACCTGCGCAACCGGTTGCCGGAGGGCCGCGAATTTGCGCTTTATTCAGGCAATGACGACACGTCACTCGCGTTCATGCTGCTCGGCGGCAATGGCGTCGTGTCGGTGACGGCGAACGTTGCGCCGAGCCAGGTGTCGGAGGTCTGTACTGCGGCGCTCGCGGGAAATGTCTCCACCGCGCGCCGCCTGAACGCGAGGCTCGCCAACCTGCATGCGCGCCTGTTTGTCGAAGCGAACCCGATCCCGGTCAAGTGGGCGCTTGCCGAAATGGGTTTCATCCATAACGAATTGCGGCTGCCGCTCACGCCCCTGTCGCCGCGATACCACGATGTCGTCCGCGCGGCGTTGCGCGAAGCGGGCTGCATCGATGAGCCTGCACGGAAGGTCCATTCCTGATGAACGTTTTCTCCATTTCCGGGCTACGCCTCGCAGCGCTCGCCCTCATCGCGCTACTGGCGATCACCGGCTGCGAATCGCTCGGGATCGGGCCCATCGGCAAACGCATCGATTACAAATCGGCGAGTTCGGCGCCGTCGCTCGAGTTGCCGCCCGACCTCACGACGCCGCAATACGACGATCGCTACACGATCACGACAGCGTCCGGCCTTGCCGCGCAGAACGCCGGAAAGCCGAAGCAATCCGACCTGTTGCCCACGAACAATGAGGCACGTATCGCGCGTGCGGGCACCGAGCGCTGGCTCGTCGTCAAGGCGACGCCGGAGCAGGCATGGTCGACGGTGCGCAAGTTCTGGACGGATAACGGGTTCGTCATCGCGACCGAGCAACCTGCGGTCGGCGTGATGGAAACCGACTGGGCCGAGAATCGCGCGGATATCCCGAACGACCTGCTGCGCAAGTACATCGGCAAGTACATCGACGTGTTCTACACGACGTACAAGCGCGACAAGTTCCGCACGCGGATCGAGCGCGGCACCGAGCCGGGAACGGTCGAAATCTACGTCTCGCATCGCGGCATGGAACAGATGCCGACGGTGAAGATCGGCAATGTGCAGGGCGCCGGCTTCGCCTGGGCGGTGGTGCCGCCGAATCCGGGCCTCGAAGCCGAGATGCTGTCGCGGCTGATGATCCGCTTCGGCGCGCCGGAGGCGGTAGCCGAAGCCGCCACGACGTCCGCTGCGGCAGCGGCGGCGCCGCAACATGCGCGACTCGAAAAAGGTGCCGATGGCCTCTCGAAGCTCATCGTCGATGACCCATTCGACCGCGCGTGGCGTCGCGTGGGCCTGGCACTCGATCGCACCGGCTTCACCGTCGTCGACCGCGATCGCTCGACGGGCACCTTCTTCGTTCGCTTTGCGGATCCGGACGTCGCCATGGCGCGCCTGGACCGCGATAAAGGCTATCTGTCGAAGTTGTTGACGTTCTGGAAGAAGGACGACGACAAGGACAAGCCCGAGCAATACCGGATCAAGATCGTCGAAACGGCGCTGCAAAGCACGGTCAGCGTGGAGGATCCCAAGGGCGATCCCGATCGCTCGCGGGCCAGCGATCGCATCCTGGCGTTGCTTCGCGACCAACTCAAATAGCGCCGGTTCCGGCCTGACATGCGCTTCGCTTCCTTGGGCAGCGGCAGCGAAGGCAACGCTCTCGTCGTCGAAGTCGGTGCTACCCGCGTCCTGATCGATTGCGGATTCCGGGTGCGCGATACGGTGGCGCGCCTGCTGCGGCTCGGCATCGCACCGGACTCGATCAGCGCGATCCTTGTCACGCACGAGCACGCCGACCACATTGGTGGCGTGGCGGCATTTTCGGCGCGTTACCGCATACCCGTCTGGCTGACGTTCGGCACGCTCGAGATGGCCGGCGAACGATT
>JALYSS010000240.1 GCA_030854685.1 Pseudomonadota bacterium
TGCCAGCACCGCACGGCGGTCGGGAGCGACAAGCGTCGCCGCACCGGTCGGCGTGGGCGCGCGCGCATCGGCGACGAAATCGCAGATCGTGAAATCGGTCTCGTGACCGACGCCGGAAACGACCGGCAACGTCGACTCGTGCACGGCGCGCGCGACGACTTCCTCGTTGAAGGCCCACAGGTCCTCGAGCGAGCCTCCGCCGCGGCATACGATCAGCACATCGACGTGTGCATGCTCGTTGGCGAGCCGGATCGCCGCCGCGACTTCGCTCGCTGCAGCGGCACCTTGCACCGATGCCGGATAAAGAATCACGGGCAAGCCGGGAAAGCGCCGTTCGAGCGTCGTCAGGACGTCACGCAATGCCGCCGCCTGTCGCGACGTCACGATGCCTATGCGTCGCGGATAAGCGGGCAGTGGCCGCTTGCGCGCGCTGTCGAACAAGCCGGCGGCCTCGAGCGCGCGCTTGCGCGTCAGGAATCGTTCGTAAAGCGCTCCGAGCCCGGCGAGCCGAACCGTCTCGACGTTCAGCTGAAATTCGCCGCGTGCCTCGTAGATCGACGCGATCGCTCGCACCTCGACGGCGAGGCCTTCGCGGAGCGTGAAGGCAAGCCCCTGCGCCTTCTGCCGGAAGAACACGCAGCGCACTTGCGCACTTGCGTCCTTCAGCGTGAAGTAGAAATGACCCGAAGCGGCACGCGTGCAGCCCGAGACCTCGCCGCTGATCCACATCAGGCCGAGATGGCGCTCGAGCAGAAGCCGTGCGGACGATACAAACAGCGACACCGGCATGACGGGCGCAGCGGGCGGCGGCTGGCTCACGCCGGGCCGAGCATTGAGCAGATCCCGTTTTCGCGGTGCATCGTCATGCATGGAGTTCATCCATTCGCGTATCGAGTGTCCCAGTCGTCTTTTGTGGTCGACAAGAACATTAGGTTTGTCCAGGACATACCGGAGATGCGTTCCGGCAATTCCGTACATTACGCCTTGTCATCCAGCGGGCGGTCAAGACCGTTGGAGAGAGGAACCCACGCGGAGCGGTCGAAGCAGGTGCTTGAATTGGCGTTGCTTTTTCGCGACACGATTTTCGTCATGGTGCTGTTTTCCCTGACCGGCGCAACACTTAGCGTTCGAATTTACAAGATATGCACATCGCTATCCACAGGATTTGTGGAAAACATTGATGAACGTAGACGGCCCCCACCCCGCAAACCGTTGCCTGACGCGGCTTTCCAAGGTACTCCCCGGCCGCCCCAGTAGCGCGGCCGGTGACGCGGCAACGTGCGCCGGTTAGAATTCCCTCATCAGGCCCTTGTTCATGAACAAACCAGTCCATGCTGCACCGCGCAATGGTGACGCGGCTTCGAAACGCGTTGCCGCGGCGTGCGCAGGCGGCGACCGCCGCTCGGTCGCGCGCGCCAACGACGACGTAGGCAGCGCGAGCGCCAACTTCCTCCGCGCGATCATCGCCGAGGACAATGCCAACCGCATATACGGCGGCCGCGTCGTCACGCGCTTTCCGCCGGAGCCCAATGGCTACCTGCACTTCGGTCACGCGAAGTCGATCGTACTGAATTTCGGCCTTGCTGCTGAAAATGGTGGCACGTGCCACTTGCGCTTCGACGACACCAATCCGCTCAAGGAGGACGTCGAATACGAGGGCTCGATCGCCACGTCGGTCCGGTGGCTCGGCTACGACTGGGGTACGCATCGTTACCACGCGTCGGATTATTACGACCTGCTGTACGCGTTCGCCGAATGGTTCGTGACGCAGGGGCTCGCGTATGTCGACAGCCAATCGGCCACTGAGCTTCGCGCGACGCGCGGAACGCTGACGGAACCCGGCGTCGCCGGCCCCTACCGTGACCGTGCCGTCGAGGAAAACCTCGACCTGCTGCGCCGAATGCGCACCGGCGATTTCGGCGACGGCGCGCACGTGCTCCGGCTTCGTATCGACCTTGCGAGCCCGAATATCAACATGCGCGACCCGGTAATCTACCGGATTCGGCACGCGCGCCATCACCGCACCGGCGACAAGTGGTGCATCTACCCGCTCTACGATTACACGCACTGCATTTCCGACGCGCTCGAGCGGGTGACGCATTCGATCTGCACGCTCGAGTTCCAGGACCATCGGCCGCTTTATGACTGGATCATCGACAAGCTCGCCGATGGTGGCAAGCTCGACCGGCCACTGCCGCACCAGTACGAGTTCGCCCGTCTCAATCTCACCTATGTCGTGTTGTCGAAGCGCAAGCTGCTGGAGCTCGTCGAAGAAAGTCACGTCGACGGCTGGGACGATCCGCGGATGCCGACGCTCGTCGGAGCCCGCCGCCGCGGCTACACGCCGGCCGGTTTCCGGATGTTCAACGAGCGTATCGGCGTTTCGAAGTCCGATTCGTGGATCGAGATGAGCGTGCTGGAAGACGCGATGCGCGACGACCTGAACGCGAATGCGCCACGTCGGATGGCGGTGCTCGACCCGATCAGGCTCGTCATCGACAACTACGCGATGGGGGCGAGCGAGGAATGCGCGGCACCCAATCATCCGCAGCAACCAGAACTCGGCCGGCGCGCGATGCCATTTACGCGCGAGTTGTGGATCGAGCGCGAGGACTTCGCGGAGACGCCGCCGAAAGGCTACTTCCGGCTTTCACCCGGTGCGGAAGTGCGCCTGCGCTATGCATACATCGTTCGCTGTACCGGCATCGAAAAGAACGCGGACGGCAACCTGACCATCGTTCATTGCACATACGATCCTGCCACCCGTAGCGGTACCACCGGCGCCGATGCCCGCAAGGTGAAGGGCAACATCCATTGGCTGTCGGCGGCCGACGCGGTGCCGGCCGAGATCCGCCTGTACGATCGGCTCTTTCGGGTGTCGTTTCCGGGCGCGCGCGCGGCCCGCACCGTCGTCGGTGAATTTGTCGGGAGCGTCGAACCCCTGCCGGCCCGCGCGATTGCGGTCGCCGGCGACGACGACGAAGGGCGCGACGAACCCGAGCGCAATTTCCTCGCCGACCTGAATCCATCGTCGAAGCGCGTCATCACCGCGTATGTCGAGCCGGCGCTTGCGCAAGCGGCGCCCGAAGAACGGTTCCAGTTCGAGCGCCACGGCTACTTCGTTGCCGACCTCGCCGATCACGCGCCCGGGCGGCTGGTCTTCAACCGTACCGTGACGCTGCGCGATTCGTGGGTAAAGCCTGAACCCGCCCGATAGACGCGCTGCACACCCCGATTTCGTTGGTTCGGATTTCCGGCCCGACGGCTTGCATTGGAAGTCCCGAGCGCTAATATGGGTCTGACGATCCTGACGAGGCCCCCATGAAACGCATCATCCTGTTCGTCGCCACCAATCTCGCCGTCGTCCTGGTCCTGTCGATCGTGCTGAAGGTGTTCGGACTCGACCGCGCGCTGGCCGCGCAAGGCTTCCAGTACGGGCAAATCCTCGTCTATTCGCTCGTCGTTGGCTTCGCGGGCGCGATCATTTCGCTCCTGATGTCCAAGTCGATCGCGAAATGGACGACCGGCGCACAGGTGATCGAAACGCCACGCAACGAGTCCGAAGCGTGGCTGCTCGAAACCGTGCGCAAGCTCGCAGCCGCCGCCGGCGTGGCGATGCCGGAAGTCGCGACCTACGAAGGAGCTCCGAACGCATTCGCTACGGGTGCCTTCAGGAATTCGGCGTTCGTCGCCGTATCGACGGGCCTGTTGCAGTCGATGAACCGGGAGGAGGTCGAAGCGGTGCTCGGCCACGAGCTGTCGCACGTCGCGAACGGCGACATGGTGACGCTCACGCTGATCCAGGGCGTCGTCAACACGTTCGTCATTTTCGCCTCGCGCATCGTCGGCTCGATCATCGACCGTGCCGTGTTCCGCACCGAGCGCGGCTCGGGGCCGGGCTACTTCATCACCGTCATCGTGTGCCAGATCGTGTTTGGCATTCTCGCGAGCGTGATTGTGGCCTGGTTCTCGCGCTGGCGGGAGTTTCGTGCCGATGCCGGCAGCGCGCGACTCCTCGGTCCCCAGCCGATGATCCATGCGCTGATGCGTCTTGGCGGCGGGGAATCCGGCCAATTGCCGAAGGCGCTCCAGGCTTCCGGCATCGCCGGTGGCAGCGGCATGATGGCGCTCTTTGCGTCGCACCCGCCGATCGAGGAACGCATTGCGGCATTGAAGAAGATCGCCGCGGTAACCTGAATTCGCCAACATTCCCGGAAGCGCGCGAGCGCAGACCGATATCGTAACCACGGCGCGATCGACGATCTCGTCGTTTTCCCTGTTCGAAGATGCGATACAAGATCGAAGTGCAGGACGAAACCGGCATCTGGACCGACGTGCGCGGACCCGATGGCGCGGTGCTCGTGTTCAATGACGAAGGAGACGCGCGCGCGGCGCTTGCCGAGCAGTTCCCGATCCTCGTGCAGATGGAGAAATACGCGGGCGGCAAGC
>JALYSS010000288.1 GCA_030854685.1 Pseudomonadota bacterium
CGGCGACGGAAGCGGATTGGGAGCTGAACGGATTCGCGAGCGCGCTCTATGCCGATACGCGCGAAGCCGCCAAGCCGGCGGCCGAGCTCGACATCACCTATTATCTCACTCCGACTGCGGGATCGCAGCAGACGCCTGTATGGTCCCACGAGTATCGACAGCATGTTCCGATGCGCGATGCGACACCCGCCGCGTACGCCGAGGCGCTCAACAAGGCATTCGGCGCAATCGTCGCGGACCTTGCGCACGATCTCGCGAGCGCGCAGTTAACGAAGCCGTAACGATGGGGTCGACGAGGTCAGAACTTGGCAAAGCTTGGGGTCAGAGCTGTAAGTATTGCGGCGCGAGCTGCATCGGCATTACGTCGATCTCCATGCCGCAATACTTACAGCTCTGACCCCCTGAGTTGCGCCTGCAGGTCGTGCGCATCCGCCGAGGTGACGCGCACACGCGCGAATTGGCCCGGCGTCAGCTTGGCGGCATTCGCGATTCGCACCAATCCATCAATCTCCGGCGCGTCGGCCGTCGAGCGGGCAATCGCGGCGCCATCGTCGATCGCATCGACGAGGACGTCGAGCGTCTGTCCGATCTTCGCGCGTAGCCGTGAAGCGCTGATCCCGGCCTGCACGGCCATGAAGCGCGCGCGTCGCTCCTCCTTCACCGTTTCGGGCACCGGATCCGGCAATGCATTTGCCGCTGCGCCGTCCACTGGCGAATACGAGAAGCAACCGACGCGATCGAGTTGCGCTGCTCGGAGGAACGCGAGCAGCTCGTCGAACTCTGCGTCCGTCTCGCCCGGAAATCCGACGATGAATGTGCTGCGCAGCGTGATGTCCGGCTTGAGGGCGCGCCAGGTGCGCACGCGATCGAGCACTTTCTCGGGTGCGGCCGGCCGCTTCATCAAGCGCAGGATGCGCGGGCTCGCGTGCTGGAACGGAACGTCGAGATAGGCCAGCAAGCCGCCCTCGGCCGGCGTCGACGTCATGAGCGGCACGATGTCGTCGACGTGCGGATATGGATAGACATAATGCAGTCGAACCCAGGCGGCATGCGCTTTCGCGAGCGTAGCAAGTTCTCTCGCAAGCTCGTGCATCCGGGTCTTCATCGGCCGTCCCTGCCAGAAGCCGGTTCGATAACGCACGTCGACGCCATAGGCACTGGTATCCTGCGAGACCACGAGCAGTTCCCTGACGCCCGCGCGCAACAGTCGCTCCGCCTCCGCAAGCACGTCGCCGAGCGGCCGCGACACCAGATCGCCACGCATCGACGGGATGATGCAGAACGTGCAGCGATGATTGCAGCCTTCGCTGATCTTGAGATACGCGTAATGGCGCGGCGTGAGCTTGATACCGGTCTTGAAAAATGAGGGAGGCAGCAGGTCGACGAAGGGATCGTGCGGCATCGGCAGATGCGCGTGGACTGCCGCCATCACTTCGTGTGTTGCGTGCGGGCCGGTAACGGCGAGCACTTTCGGATGCGCTTCGCGAACGAAGTCGCCGCCTGCCTTCGCGCCCAGGCAGCCGGTGACGATCACCTTGCCGTTCTCGTGCAACGCTTCGCCGATCGCGTCGAGCGATTCGGCGACGGCGGCGTCGATGAACCCGCAGGTGTTGACGACGACGAGATCCGCGCCGTCATAGGAAGCGGCGATCGCGTAGCCCTCGGCGCGTAGCTGCGTCAGGATCTGCTCGGAATCGACGAGCGCCTTCGGACAGCCGAGCGACACAAAGCCGACGCGGGGTGGTTCCTCGGTGCGGGGTCGACGTGATGAGGCCATGCGAATTTCGTACCGATGAGTAAGGGGGGCGACGCGACGGCTCGCGCACCGCAGCAAAACGCGCACGTCGCCGGCCATGTTGCGGCGCAATCGACGGGCGTCAACCGTCAGCGTTTCTTGTCGTCTTCCGGCGGGTTTTGCGGCGGCGCGGCAAACGTCGGGAATGGGAACGCCGAGAACATCCCTCGCGTCTGGTCCTGCATCCGCTGCTGCATGTCGATGAAGAGCTTGGCGCTCTGCTCGAGGTAGTTGCCGAGCATGCCCTGCATCGCCGGAGCCTGCATCTGCATGAACTGCTTCCATAGTTCCGGCGTCAGCATCATCTTGTCGCCGTAGACCTGCTTCGCCTGCTCCTGCAGCTTCTTCTGGATCGCGAGGAACGCCTGCACGTTCTGCTCGATGTACTGGCCGATGATCGTCTGCTGGGCGCTGCCGTAGAAGCGGATCATCTGCGCCAGCATTTCCGAGCTGAACATCGGCACGCCGACCGACTCCTCGTCGAGAATGATCTGCAGCAGGATCGCACGGGTCAGCTCGTCGCCGCTCTTGGCGTCGATCACCTGAAATTCGATGCCTTCGAGCACCATCTGCTTGACGTCCGCGAGGGTGATGTAACCGCTGTTGGCTGTGTCGTACAACCGGCGATTCGGGTACTTCTTGATCGTGCGGACGTCTGACGCCATCGAGGGATGCCTCCGAGATCGATCATTATAACTCTCTGATTTGTCAAAGCTTTGAAACGGGCAGTCGGCAAAGCTCCGAAACGCATGGTGCAGTGCACAAAAATCTCTTGACTTGCCTTTCCGCCATCCCTACAATGAGTTTTGTGCGGTGCAGCAAACGGCGCCTCCCGGATTCCCGGGAACCGCGATCCGGGCACCGAATTCGAGGCGGGAAGGGCGAATGTACCGGTCCTGCCACAGGCAAATGGGTCATTTGACTCGCCATTGAAGGGACATGCATGTACAACGCAACGGAACAATTCGCGGAAATCAACCAAGCCAACGTATCGAACGCGATCAGGCTCGCGTCGTTCTCGATCGAAAATGCCGAGAAGCTTGTCAGCCTGAACATCAATGCGGCGAAGCTCGCGATCGCGCAAGCGGTCGAAGGTGCGCAAGCCGCGGCATCGGTCAAGGACGTCCAGGAACTGCTCGCGCTTCGTGCGAAGCTCGCCGAAGTCGGCGTTCAAAGCGCAACCGGTTACTCGCGCACGCTGTACGAACTCTCGTCGGAGGCGCAAGCCGGTTTCTCGGTGCTCGCCGAACAGACGTGGAATGCGTACACGAAGGGCGTCGCGTCATGGGTCGAGAAGGCAAGCCAGTCGGCACCGGCCGGCTCCGATGTCGCCGTCAATGCGCTGAAGTCGACGTTCGCCGCTTCCACGGCCGCGTTCGATCAGTTCCAGAAGGCGACGAGGCAAGTGGTCGACCTCGCAGGTGCGAGCGTTCGTGCCGCGACCGATTCGGCGGCTAAGGAATCAGCAAACGCGAACGCAAAGGCAAGGCGCGCGAACTGAGCGTATGGAAGCAGTGGCATCAAAGTGAGGATCGCGCGGCGTCTTGAACCGACGGCGCGCGGTCCCCAGATCAAGAATGGTGATGTCTTCACTGTATCGATGATCTCCTCCTGATTGATACAGTCTTCGACCCCGCAGGTTTTCGCTTGCGGGGTTTTTTTATGCGCGCACGGGCATCGATCGCGTGCGTTGCCGCGACGCGCAGGTCGCTGACCTGGCTTCAATGTCCGTGATGCATCTCGGCGGGCATCGTGGAGGGTTCGGCCAGATGCTGTGCGGCGGCCACGATCTCCGCATCGCGATCGGCACCATTCGCGGGAATGATTGCGCGCTGCAGCGACGCGCCGTCGTGCCTGCAGGTTCCGTACGTCATTTTCCGTTCCTCCTCACCCCCGTTTGCGCGTCGCGTGATGCAACGCGCTGACTGCAATCTAGCCGCAAAGCGCGTTCGCCGCTTTCATGAGCTTGCGAAAACTGTCGGAAATCCGCGATTTGCTCGTGGAGACCCGCCAGCCTGCGGGCGCACGCGTGCGGTCAGGGACGCGCGCGGAACTTGCGGGGCGTAACGCCGGTGATTCGATGGAACAGCACCGAGAAGTGGCTGTGGCTCGAGCAGCCGATGCGGTCGGCGATCTCGGTGATCGGCATGTCGGACTGGCGCAGCAGCTCTTTGGCGCGCTCGACGCGACGCTCGAGCACGTAGCGATGCGGCGCGATACCCGTCGCCTCGCGAAAGGCATGCGCGAAATGTCCGGGACTGAGCGCGACGACCTCCGCGATGGCCGCCAGCGTCAACTCGTTGCGCAGGTTACCGTCGATGTACTGGATCGCGCGACGAAGCTTGTGCG
>JALYSS010000290.1 GCA_030854685.1 Pseudomonadota bacterium
TGCGGTCCATCTGCGACAGGTCGAGGCACACGCCGCCGTAAAGTGCTGCGACGTGACCTTCGAGTGACGTGCCGACGCCGAATGCGATTACCGGAATGCGCGCGGCGTTGCAGATGCGCACGATCGAGGCGATTTCCTCGTTCGTATGCGGGAACACGACGATGTCGGGCATTCCGGCATCGGCGAGGCCTTCGCCGTGCGAATGCTGCTCGCGGATCGCATGGCTCGTGACCGCGCGTTCGCCGTACTCGCTGGTGAGCCGCTTCGTCAACGCGGCGACATCGCCCGCCTGGGGTCGCGCGCGGGTTTCGACGGGGGAATTCATCCTGGCTTTCCTAGAATCGTGGCAGCTCGGGATGCGGCAGAGCGCCGTGGTGTACCTGCATGCGGCCGAACTCGGCGCAACGCGCGAGCGTGGGGACGCCCTTGCCGGGATTGAGCAGCCCGTGCTCGTCGAAGGCGCGCTTGATCGCGAGGAAGCGCTCGAGCGCCGCGGGCGCGAACTGCGCGCACATGCCTCGGATCTTCTCGACGCCGACCCCGTGCTCGCCCGTGATCGTCCCGCCGACATTGATGCAAAGCTCGAGGATGCGATCGCCGAATTCGATCGTCCGCTCGCTGTCGCCCGGCTTATTCGCGTCGAACAGGATCAGCGGGTGGAGGTTGCCGTCGCCCGCATGGAAGACGTTCGCGCACCGCAGGTCGAATTCGCGCGACCAGGTCTCGATCTGCATCAGCACGCCAGGCAGCGCGGCGCGCGGGATCGTGCCGTCGATGCAGTAATAGTCCGGCGAAATGCGGCCGACCGCGGGAAACGCGGCCTTTCGGCCCGACCAGTACAGCAGGCGCTCGGCTTCGTTTTCCGATACGCGAATTTCCGTCGCACCGCTTGCGGTGAGCACGTCGCGGATCTCGGCCATCTCGGCGGCGACCTCGACCGGCGTGCCATCGGCTTCGATCAGCAGCACCGCGGCCGCATCGAGCGGATAGCCGACGTGCACGAATTGCTCGACGGCGCGCGTCGCTTCGCGGTCCATCATCTCGAGCCCGCCCGGAATGATGCCGGCGGCGATGACATTGCCGACGGCGGCGCCCGCCTTCTCGATGTCGTCGAATGCGGCCAATGCGATCTGCGCGAGTTGCGGCATCGGCTGCAACTTGACGGTGATCTGCGTGATGACGGCGAGCAGGCCCTCGCTTCCCGTGATGAGCGCGAGCAGATCGTAGCCCGGCGCATCGAGTGCATCGGCGCCGAACTCGACGATGTCTCCGGTGACGAGCACCGCGCGCACCTTGCGCACATTGTGCACCGTGAGCCCGTATTTCAGGCAATGGATGCCGCCGGCGTTTTCCGCGACATTGCCGCCGATCGAGCACGCGATCTGCGACGATGGATCGGGCGCGTAGAACAGGCCATACGGCGCCGCCGCCTCCGATATCGCGAGGTTGCGCACGCCCGGCTCGACGATCGCCGTACGCGTGACCGGGTCGATGGCGACGATGCGACGCAACCTGGCGAGCGACAGCAGCACGCCGCGCTTTGCCGGCAGCGCACCGCCCGACAGGCCCGTGCCGGCACCGCGCGCGACCACGGGGATGCGTGCCGCGTGGCACAGCCTGAGAATCCGGATGACCTGTGCCTCGTTCTCCGGCAACACGACCGCGCCGGGCTGCTCGCGGTAAAGTGTCAGGCCGTCGCATTCGTAGGGGCGCGTGTCCTCCGCCGCGGTCAACAGCGCCGAGGGCGGCACGATTGCGGCCAGCGCCGAAGTGAACGTCGAATCGAGCATGGGAGGCCGGCGCGGGCGACGGATTTCGCGAACGCCGTCGAGGGATTATTTCATAACGCCCCGCTGCACACCGGAAGAACGTGCGTTCGGAGGGGAGCGAGCGGCAAACGCCGAGTTTTCACCCCTGTGTTTTCACCGCCTGCAAAATGCTTCATCGCACTCCAGACTGGGATCGCCGGGCTCGTGCAACGTGTACAACCGGCCTGCTAGAATCGCGCCCTCGCAAAATGCCGGCGTACCCTGCCGGCCCGTATCCGGAGGTTTGACGATGCGTCATCTTCGATTGCTGCTCGCGGCCCTCGCCGCGCTGGTTCCGTTCGCTGCCTCGCCTGCCGCGGCGCAGACGGCGCTCAAGATGAATATTTCGCTCGCGCAGAACTCGCACTACGGCGTCGCGATCGACACGTTCGCGCGCGAAGTGGAGAAGCGCACGAACGGACGCTACAAGATCCAGAACTTCTACTCGGGCGCACTTGGCGCCGAGCGCGAATCGATCGAAGCACTGCAACTCGGCACGCTCGATCTGACGATGACGTCGACGGGACCGGTGCCGAATTTCGTTCCCGAGATCGCGATTCTCGACATCCCGTTCCTGTTCCGCGATTCCGCCCACGCCCGCGCGGTGCTCGACGGTCCGATCGGCGAGGCGATGCTGAAGAAATTCGAGCCGAAGGGCATCGAGGCGCTCGCCTGGGGCGAAAACGGCTTTCGCAACATGACCAACAGCAAGCACCCGGTCCACGTCCCCGCAGATCTCAAGGGTCTCAAGATGCGCACGATGGAAAACCCGGTGCACATCCAGGCGTATCGCGCGTTCGGCATCATCCCGACGCCGATGGCGTTCACCGAGGTGTACACGGCGCTTCAGCAGGGAACCGTCGATGGCCAGGAGAATCCGCTGTCCGTCATCGAGGCCGCCAAGCTCGATCAGGTGCAGAAGTACCTGACGCTGACGGGGCACGTCTATTCGCCGGCGCTGATCCTCATGAGCAAGGCGCAATGGGACAAGCTCGCACCCGGGGACAAGCAGGCGTTTCACGAGGCGGCAAAGGACGCGGTGAAGGCCAATCGCGCCCGGGTCGACGACGACGAGAAGAAAGCGGTCGCGGACTTGCGCAGCAAGGGCATGCAGGTCGTCGAGCACGTCGACAAGGCAAAGTTCCAGGCAGTGCTGGCGCCGACCTTCAAGGAGTTCGGCAAGCGATTCGGTCAGGAAAACATCGACCGGATCCGCAACTACCGATAAGTCGCCCCTTACCCCGACCCTCTTCCCCTTGGGCGGCGAGGGAGGTCGACTACGGCGAATGGCAGCAACGACGCGGCCAGACCCGCTCCCCCACGTCGCGGGAGAGGGTTGGGGTGAGGCCTGATCTGTCACCGATACCCGAACGCGTTCGGCAGCCACGCCGAGAGCGCCGGAAAGAGCGATAGCAGCGCCAGCACCACGAGCTGAGCCCACAGGAACGGCCACAACTCCTTCACGAGGCGAGCGAGCGGCACGCGCGCGACGATCGATGTCACGAAGAGCAGGCCGCCGACCGGCGGTGTGATCATCCCCATGGTCAGGTTGACGATCACGACGATGCCGAACTGCAGGTCGTCGATGCCGAGCGCGTGCGCGATCGGCGCGAGGATCGGCACCAGCACGACAATGCCCGGCAGCGGCTCGATGAAAATGCCGAACGCGAGCAGCAGCACGTTCACGGCGAAGAGGAACGCGAGCGGCGACAGCCGCATGCCGATGATCCATTGCGTCATGTCCTGCGGCACGCGGGACACGGTGAGCACCCAGGCGAACGCCGCCGACATGCCGACGATGATCAGCACCGACGCGGTCATCAGCCCCGAGCGCGCGATGATTCCCGGCAGCATCGTCCACTGGAGCGTCCGGTAGATCACGCGGCCCGCGAAGAGGGCATAGAACACCGCCACGACCGAGGCTTCCGTCGGCGTGAATGCGCCGGACGCAATGCCGCCCAGGATCAGCACCGGCAGCACGAGTGCCGGCAACGCGCGCCAGGTGTTACGAACGTAATCGCGCCACGCAAGCCGTTGCTGCGAGCCGCGATAGTTCCTGCGCACCGATATGACGTGGTTGATCGTCGCCATGGCGAGCGCGATCACGATGCCCGGGACGACGCCGGCGATCAACAAGCCGACGAGATTGACGTCGGGGTAAACGAGCGCGTAGATGATGACGCTGATCGACGGCGGAATGATCGGCCCGAGGATCGACGTCGCGGCGGTCAACGCCGCCGCGTAGCCCGGATCGTAGCCGTCGTTGCGCATCATGCGGATCATGATGGCGCCGGGACCGGCCGCATCGGCGAGCGCCGATCCCGAAATGCCTGAGAAGAACGTCAGCGTCAGGATATTCGTGTGGCCAAGGCCACCGCGAAAGCGCCCGACGAACTGCGACGCGAACCGCAGCAGCACCGTCGAGAGTTCGCCACCGGTCATCAGGTCGGCGGTCAGTATGAAAAATGGAACCGCTTCGAGCGCGAAGAGATCGATGCCGGAGAACAGGTACTTCGGAAGTGCGACGAGCGGCACGTGCTGCCACGCCATCGCGAGGAGCGTCCCGCCGCCCAACGCGAACGCCACCGGCACGCCGAGTGCCAGAAGCGCGATGCACGCGAGGAACAGGACCGTCACCACGGCGTCACCCTCGCGTCAGAACTTCGCGACATCGGCGTCGAATTCACCATCGCCCAGCAGTTCACGCCGCGCGACGTAGCCTCGCGCCATCAGCGCCAGGTGCACGATCAGCAACGCGAATCCGACCGGCATCGCGAGATAGACGGCGCCGATCGGGATTTCCAGCACCGGCGTCGTCTGCGCCCATGTGAGCATCGAATAGCGAAAGCCGATCACGATCATCACGAGGAAGAACACGGCGAGCAGCGCGAAGATGGCCGCGCGAATTTCCCGGGCGTAGCGCGCGACGTTGTGCTCCAGCGTATCGATGCCGATGTGACCGCCGTAGCGCAGCACCGGCCCCGCGCCGATGAACGTCAGCCACACCATCGTGTAGCGCGACGCCTCCTCGACCCACAGGATCGAGTAATCGGTCAGGAATCGCAGCGCGACGTTCGCGAAGACCATGACGGCCATCGCGGCGAGCAGTACGATGACGAGCCAGCGATTGACGGCGAGCAGACGACGGTCGAACGACGCGAACATCGGGATCGGGCGAGCGGTTGCGGGCGAATGCAGGTGACGGCGGCGGATTTTCGCATGCGCGCGCGGTAGGCCGCCCTCGCCCGCTCGGCGCAGTGACGGTCGGACTCGAGTGGCACTATAATTGCGCGGTCCGCCTGCACGATGGACCTTCGCATCAACGAGGCTGCGCCGATGGACCCCGCCGAGATCTACGCGAAGACCGAACGCGGCCTCCGAGAGCTCAAGGAACGCACGCTCAATCTCCCGATCACGCTGCGCGGATTGCTGATCCTGATCGACGGCAATCGCACGGTCGCCGAGGTCCTGGTCAAGGCGCGCGCTCTCAAGCTCGACCAGCGTGCGATGACGGCACTCGAGCGCGGCGGACTGATCGCGAAACGTTTTTCGGCGCCTTCGGCCGCGCCGATGGCTGCGTCCGTCGTGCAGTCGCAGCCGTCGCAGGATGAAGTCGCGCGCTACCTCCAGGCACAGCAGATGCTGAGCGATGCGATCAACGCGCACCTGGGGTTCCGCGGCTACGGGTTGATGATGCGGCTGCAGAAAACCGCCAACGCTCGCGATCTGCACGACCTCCTGCCCGACTTCGCCAAGGCGCTCGTCAAGCGCGTCGGCATCGAGCCCGCCACGCCCATCGTCTCGTCGATCGAACGCCTGATCGCCGGCACGTGACCCAGGTCCCGGCGCCAAAGCGCCCGCTCGCCGGGGTACGCGTTCTCGAAATGGGCGCGCTGATCGCGGGACCCTTCTGCGCCAAGCTCCTCGGTGAATTCGGCGCGGATGTCGTCAAGATCGAACCGCCCGGCGCCGGCGATCCGCTGCGCAGTTGGCGCTACGTCGAGAACGGCACGTCGCTGTGGTGGCACGTGCAATCGCGAAACAAACGCTCAGCCGCCGTCGACCTTCGCACCGTCGAAGGTCAGGCGATCGCGCGAGCACTCGCGACGCGCGCCGACATCGTCATCGAGAACTTCCGTCCCGGCACGATCGAGGGCTGGAACCTCGCGTACGAATCACTCGCGGCGGTCAATCCAGGCCTCGTCATGGTGCGCATTTCCGGTTACGGGCAAACCGGCCCGTATCGCGAGCGTCCGGGCTTTGGCGTCATCGGCGAAGCAGTCGGTGGCCTGCGTTACGTGACGGGAACGCCGGATCGTCCGCCGGCGCGCGTCGGCGTTTCGATCGGCGATACGCTGTCGGCGCTCTACGGCGTCATCGGTGCGCTGATGGCGCTCGAATCGCGCCGCGCGACCGGCCGCGGACAAGTCGTCGACGTCGCGTTGTACGAAGCGGTGTTCTCCGTCATGGAGTCGATGCTGCCCGAATTCGACCGCTTCGACGTCGTCCGCGAACGCACGGGATCCATTCTTCCCGGCATTGCGCCGACGTCGGCTTATCGGTGCGCGGATGGAAATTTCGTGCTGATAGCCGCGAATGGCGATTCGATCTTCCAGCGGCTTTGCCGAGCGATGGGTCGCGACGATCTCGCGAACGATCCGTCGCTTGCGCATAACGATGGACGGGCCGCGCGCCAGCAATGGCTCGACGATGAGATCGAGCAATGGACGCGGCCGCGATCGCCGGACGACGTCGTCGCGACGCTGCAAGCCGCAGACGTCCCTGCGTCGAAGATTTACACCATCCGCGATATCGTCGCCGACGCACAGTATGCGGCGCGCGAAATGATTCGCGACATCGAGCTCGCCGATGGATCCCGCCTCAAAGTGCCCGGCGTCGTGCCGAAATTGTCGGCGACGCCGGGCGGATTCGAAGGCGGTGGCCCGCGGCTGGGCGAGCACACCGACGACGTGCTGCGCGAACTCAGTTACGACGCTGCGAGCGTCGCGGATCTACGCAGGCGTCGCGTCATCGGTTGAAGATATCGGTGTCGGATGTATTTCTGAATCGGTGTCGGAGGTGCAATTCCGAAACACCATGCATTCATTGCGCTTGCTGCGTCCGGAATTGCACCTCCGACAC
>JALYSS010000006.1 GCA_030854685.1 Pseudomonadota bacterium
GGCCATCGCCGCGTCGCTTGCCGCCGCGGGCGCGTCCGGGCTCGGTCTCTTCGACGCGCAGCCGGCGGTGGCGGACGCGCTCGCCGCACGATTGCGCGCACATTACCCGCGGCTGGACTTGCGGACCGGCTCCAATGATCCGGACGGCTACGGCATCGTCGTGAATGCGACGCCGCTCGGCATGAAGGAAGGTGATCCGCTGCCGCTCGACGTTGCGCGCGTCGCGCCGGGAACGTTCGTCGGTGAAGTGGTGATGAAGGAGGAGTTCACGCCGTTCCTTCGGGCGGGGATGGACAAGGGATGTCCGGTACAGGTCGGCTCCGACATGCTGTACGAAATGGTTCCCGCGTATCTCGAGTTTTTCGGCTTCAAGACGACTACGCCCGAAACGCTGCGAGCCCTGTCCCGGATCCGCTACTGAGCGAGACGATGAAGACGATCCTGGTATTGAACGGCCCGAATCTGAACCTGCTCGGAACGCGCGAGCCGGCGGTCTACGGCGCCGAAACGCTGGCCGACGTCGAGCGACTCTGCCGGGACGAAGCCGGGAAGCTCGGAATGAGCGCGGATTGCCGCCAGTCGAATCACGAAGGCCAGCTGATCGACTGGATCCACGAGGCCGGACGCGAAATCGCCGCCGGAGACATGCTCGGCGTCGTGTTCAACCCCGGCGCGTTCACGCATACGTCGGTCGCCCTGCACGACGCGATCAAGGGCGCGAACGCGACGGTGATCGAGCTTCATATCTCGAACGTGCATGCGCGCGAGGAATTCCGCCGTCACTCGTACATCTCGCCCGCGGCGCGCGGCATCATCGTCGGCTTTGGCGTGATCGGCTATGCGATCGCGATCGGTGCGCTCGTGCGGCTGGCCGCCGGGCCTCGGGCTGCATAGGCAATCGCTACGCAGGCTGGTCCGATCCGAGATAGGCCGCCTGCACTTCGCGATTGGCCCGGATCGCGTCCGGCGCACCGGTCGCGATGACGCGGCCGCGGTCGAGGACGATGATGCGATCGGCGAACGCGAACACGATATCCATGTCGTGCTCGGTGAAGCAAACCGCGACGTCGTCGCGGCGCGCGATAGCGGTGACGAGTTGCATCAGGTCGCGTCGCGCGCGCGGGTTCATCCCGGCCGTCGGCTCGTCCATCAGCAGCAAACGTGGCGTGCCTGCAATCGCAAGCGCCAGCTCCAGGCGCTTGGCATCGCCATACGCGAGCGTCGCGCAGTGCGCAGCGGCGAGGTCGTCGATGCGCATCAGCGAGAGCAGTGCATTGGCGCGCGCCGACTTCGCTTGCAGCCTTCCGGAAACGATGGCGCTGTCGCAGCCATCGTGCGCTGCCAGTGCCAGCGCAATGCTCTCGCGCACCGTCATCGACGCGAACGTCGCAGCGACCTGGAAAGTGCGGCCGATGCCGCGCCGCGCGATCGCGTGCGTGGGGAGTCCGAGGATCGAGCGGCCGTCGAAGGTGACCTCGCCACGGTCCGCAGCCAGCTCGCCGTGGATCAGGTTGAAGCAAGTCGTCTTGCCCGCACCGTTCGGACCGATCATGGCCACCACTTCGCCCGACGCGACGGCGAATGAGACGTCACGCACGGCCGTGATCCCGTCGAACGACTTGCCAAGTGCCGCGACGTTCAACAACGATTGGCTCATGACGCACGCGCCAGGCGGGGGCGCCATGCCGCCAACGCGCCGCCGATGCCGCTCGGGAAAGCGCTCACGATCAACAGGATCGCGATACCCACGTACGCGCGCCAATATTCGGTGAAGCGCGCCAGCACATCCTGCAGCCACGTAAACGCCGTGGCGCCCAGCAACGGGCCGAAGACCGCGTTCTGTCCGCCGAGCAGCATCATTACCAGCGCATCCACGGAACGCGGGATCGAAAGCGCGTCCGGCGCGATGCCGCCCTTGGAATACGCGAAGAGGCCGCCCGCGATGCCCGCGAATGCGCCGGCGATGACAAGACCCTTGACCCGGCGGGCACGTACGTCGATGCCGAGCGCCGCTGCGCGCAGCGCGGAATCGCGACTTCCACGCAGCGCGTAGCCGAAAGGCGTCACGGCGATCACGACGAGTGCCGTCAGCGCGGCGCTCACCACGACGAGCACCAGCAGGTAGTAATGCGTGCGCTCGGCGAGCCAGGCGGGTGGCCAGACGCCGGTGATGCCGTTCGAGCCGCCGGTGACCACGTCCCACTGCGCGGCGACCGACCAGAGGATCTGGGCGAATGCCAGCGTGAGCATCGCGAGATAGATACCCGACATCCGCACGCAGAGCGCGGCGAACACCAGTGCCGCGACGCCTGCGACGACCGGCGCGAGCACGAGTGCAACCGGAAACGGATAGCCGTGAGTTGCAGCGAGCGCAGTCGCGTAGGCGCCGACACCGAAATACGCTGCGTGTCCGAACGACGTCATGCCACCGGCGGCGGTGATCAGCTGCAGGCTTGCGGTAAAGAGCGCCGCGATCAGCATGTCGGTCGCGAGCACCACCGCGTAGGGGTCGCCCGCGAATGGCAGGAGCAGCGCGAATACGACGAGGACAGCGGCGGCGATCGCGCTGCGTGAGCCCGGCGGCGTCACCAGCGCGCGTTCGACGGGTATGGCGGTCGTTGCGGGAATGATCGCTGCCGTGCCGAGCAGCCCGGCCGGACGGACGAGCAGCACGAGTGCCATCAGCACGAATTCGATGACGAGCGTGAACTTGGGCATCGCGATCGCGGTGCCAGCGACGATGACCGTGCCCACCGCGATGCAGAGCGCCTTCGTGACACCGATGATGACCGCGGCGATGAAGGCGCCGGGAATCGATCCGAGTCCGCCGAGGACCGTCACGACGAACGCATCGGCGATCACGGCGAGATCCATCCCGAGATTGGCCGGCTCGCGTGGCAGCGTCAACGCGCCGGCGAGCCCGGCCAGGAACGACCCCAGCGCGAACACCGCGGTGAAGAGCTTTCGCTCGTCGATGCCCAATGCGCCGGCGAGGATTCGATTTTCGGAGGCAGCACGCACCAGCACGCCAAAACGCGTGCGCTGCAGAAGCAATGTCAGTGCGATCAGCACGACCGGGCCGACGACGAGCAGGAACAAGTCGTACTCCGGAACGGCGCGCCCGAACCACTGCACGGCGCCGTCGAGGCCCGCGACGCGCGGACCGAGGCGATCTTCGGGTCCCCATACGGCCAATGCGACATCGCGAACGATGAGGACGATGCCGAAGGTCGCGGTCAGCTGCAGCAGTTCGGGCGCCGCGTACAGCCGCTTCAGCAGCAGCACTTCGATCGAGGCGCCGAGAATCGCGACGAGTACCGCCGCGGAAACCGCTCCGCCCCAGAACCCGAGCGGTGCATCCGCGAACGCGCCAAGTGCCGTCCCCGCCGAGAACGCGACGTACGCGCCGAGCATGTAGAACGAGCCATGCGCGAAATTGACGATGCGCATGACGCCGAAGATCAGCGTGAGTCCCGCACTGATCAGGAACAGCGACGACGCCGACGCGAGACCGTTCAGCAGCTGGACGGCGAGCGACGCGAGCGGCACGCGCTAACGCGCCGCGCTCAATCGGCGGGACGAAGACGGCGCACGACGTCGTCCGACGGCAGATAATCCTTGCCGTCCGCATAATGCCAATCGACCATGATCCCCTTGCCGTCGCGGAGAGCGGTGCGACCGACATACGCACCCATCGTCGATTGGTGATCGATCGCGCGGTAGGTGACTTGCCCGAACGGCGTTTCGACCGTGAGGCCCTGCATCGCGGCGACAAGCTTGTCGGTGTCGGTCGATCCGGCGCGCGCGAGCGCGGCAGCCGCTGACTTGACCGCGCTGTACCCGACGACCGATCCGAGGCGGGGATAGTCGTTGAACCTGGCCTGGTAGGCGGCCCGGAACCGCTTGTGCTCCGGCGTCTCGATGGCGTACCACGGATAACCGGTGACGAACCAGCCGATCGGCGCCTCGTCCTTCAGCGGGTCGAGATATTCGGGCTCGCCGCCCAGAAGATTGAACACCGCGCGATCATTGAACAGTCCGCGCAACCGTCCTTCGCGGACGAAGCGCGCGAGATCGGGACCGAACAGCGACGAGAATATCGCGTCGGGGTGCGCGTCGATCAGCGCCTGAACGACCGCGCCGGGCTCGATCTTGCCCAACGGCACCGCCTGCTCGACGAACTCGAGCCCCGCACCTTGCAGCACCTGCATCTGCTGCCTGAAGGTCGCGGTCGCCGCGTGGCCGTACTCGTAATCGGGATAGACGATCGCCCAGCGCTTCTTGCGCAACTTGACCGCATCCGGCACGAGCATCGCCGTCTGCATGTACGTCGACGCGCGCAGGCGGAACGTGTACTTGTTGCCGTCTTCCCAGACGATCTTGTCGGTCAGCGGCTCGGCAGCGATGAACAGTACGTGGCGCCGCTTCGCGAGATCGGCGACGGCGAGGCCGATGTTCGAGGCGAAGGTCCCCATCAGCAACGTCACGTGCTCGCGCGTCAGCAGTTCCTCGGCGGCGCGAACGGCGTCGCCGGGCACGCCGTTGTCGTCGCGGGAGACGACTTCGATCTTTCGGCCCAGCACGCCGCCGGCGGCATTGATTTCGACCGTGGCAAGCTCCATACCTTTGCGGTAGGGGTCGAGGAACGCCGGAAACTGCTTGTATTCGTTGATCTCGCCGAGCTTGATTGTCTGTGCGAACACACAGGGCGCGATCCCGCCGCACGCGGCAAGCAGGACGGCAAACAGGACGACGAAGCGGCGTGCCATTCGGACTCCCAGGATAAGCGGCTGCGGTGGCCGACGCGCGATCGCATCCGGCACGGTGCGCGGCATGGTAGCAAACGGCTGCGTGCGCGACCCTGTTGACCGGAATCGACGCCGGCAACCCTGATTCACGATAAGCATATGCCGGTTGGGCGCTGTCGGCGGAGCCTGCGCGAACGTTAAAATAGCTGGTTTGCCCGGATCCGGCTTCGCGACCTGCCGCACGCTGAAACGAGACGATGCTTCGACTTGCCCACGGACTGTCATTCGACGACCTCTATTCGGTCGCCGGTGCGGTCCTGATCGACGATCTCTTTCTCGCGCATCTCGCGCGTGCTGACGCAGCACTTGCGGATCGTCTCGAGGGTGCGCGCGCCGAGCCCGCGCCGCTGCCGGCGAAGGACGAATCGACGCTCCTGATCGACGTCGCGCCGCATCTCGAGGACTTCCTGGCCGAACTCTTCGGCATTGGCGAGCCGGTTCGGGCGCTCGAGGCGCGCCATCACGAGCTCGCGCCCCTTTATGCGGTCAAGCGCCAGTTCGTGCAGCGCAAGGCGATGAACGCGTACAAGGCGGATGTCGCCACGAGGTTCGACGGCGCGCGCCTTCGTGCCGCGCTCGAGGCATCGATTGGCGTACATCACGACGTGCAGGCGTTCGAGTTGGCGTTCGCGCACGCGGTGACCGCCTGGCAACAGGACGAAACCGCCAACGTCGCGTCGCTCGACGTCGCACAACGCTACGCAGCGTGGGCTTGCCACACGAGGGACGGCAAGGCGGCGCATCGCCGCGGTGTACTGTTTCGCGCGCCCCGCAAGCTCGACGCGTTGCGTCTCGTACCCGTCGAGTCGGTGTCGCTGAACGGCATCGAAACGCTGCAGCGACCAGGCGAGGAAGGCCTGCGACGCCGCGACGGGTTTGCCTTGACCGACCCGGGCACCGATCTCGTCGGTGGGCTCGACCAGGCGCATTACTGCATCTGGTGCCATGAGCAGGGGAAGGATTCGTGCGCGCACGGGCTGCTCGAAAGACGGACAACCGCGACGCCGGCGGCGGACGGATCGCCTTCGGCCAATGTCACCGCGTTCGCCGATCCGTACCAGAAGTCGGTGTTCGGCGTCACGCTCGCCGGTTGTCCGCTGGAGGAGCGCATCTCCGAATTCCACAAGCTGCGCGCGGAAGGATGGGCGCTGGGCGCGCTCGCGACGATCTGCGTCGACAACCCGATGGCAGCGGCAACGGGCCACCGGATCTGCAACGACTGCATGAAGGCCTGCATCTATCAGAAGCAGGATCCGGTCGACATCCCGCAGTCGGAAACGCGCGTGCTGAAGGACGTGCTCGCGCTGCCGTGGGGATTCGAGGTCTATTCGCTGCTGACGCGCTGGAACCCGCTCGACATCCGCCGGCCGAAACCGCGGCCGCCCACCGGAAAACGCGTCTTGATTGTCGGGCAGGGGCCCGCCGGGTTCACGCTGGCGCATCACCTGCTGAACGAAGGGCATACGGTCGTCGCTATCGACGGACTGAAGATCGAGCCACTCGATGCCGCGTTGTCCGGCGTCACGGCCGCCGGTGAGCGCGTGCCGTTCGCGCCGGTCGAGGATTTCGAGTCGTTGACCGAACCGCTCGACGATCGCGTGATGGCCGGCTTCGGTGGCGTCGCCGAATACGGGATTACCGTCCGCTGGGACAAGAACTTTCTCAAGGTGATTCGACTGCTCCTCGAGCGCCGTGACCGATACGTGCTGTACGGCGGCGTGCGCTTCGGCGGCACGATCGACACCGACGATGCGTTCACGATGGGCTTCGATCACGTAGCACTTGCAGCCGGTGCCGGTCGTCCAACGGTGCTCGAATTGCCGCACGGGCTCGCGCACGGCGTGCGCACGGCGTCCGACTTCCTGATGGCGCTGCAGCTAACGGGTGCCGCGAAGGGCGATTCGATCGCCAACATGCAGGTGCGCCTGCCGGTGGTCGTCATCGGCGGCGGACTCACCGCGATCGACACGGCGACCGAGGCGCTTGCCTATTATCCGGTACAGGTCGAGAAGTTTCTCGCGCGCTACGAGACGCTCGTGCAAAACTCGGGGCGCACCGCGGTGGAAAGTGCATGGAGCGACCACGAGTTCCTGATCGCGGAGGAATTCCTGTCGCACGCGCGCGCCATCCGCACCGAGCGCGCGACGGCCACCGATGAGCATCGTGCGCCGGCCATCGCCGAGCTGCTGCGCTCCTGGGGAGGCGCGACGATCGCCTATCGCAAGCGGCTGATCGACAGTCCTTCGTACACGCTGAACCACGAAGAGGTGGAGAAGGGGCTCGAGGAGGGCATCCGTTTCGCAGAAGGCTTGACGCCGCTGGCGATCGAAGTCGACGAGGCTGGTCATGCCATCGGGCTCACGGTATCGGTGCAGGAGCGCAGCCTTGAAGGTCAATGGACCGCGAAAGCGCGCACGCTGCTGCCTGCGCGCACGATCCTCGTCGCCGCCGGCACGCAACCCAATACGGTGCTCGCGCGCGAAGACCCGGCGCACTTCGCGCTCGACGGGCGCTATTTCGAGCTGCGACACGAGGACGGCTCGGTCGCCAAGCCGCTGCGCGGCCTGCCCAAGCCGGCGCAGGCCGCCGTGCTGACGTGCGTTCGCGACGACGGCCGCGCGGTGAGCTTCTTCGGCGACCTGCATCCGTCGTTCTTCGGCAATGTGGTCAAGGCGATGGCAAGCGCGAAGCAGGGCTATCCGATCGTGTCGCGGATGCTTGCGCGCGTCGGCGCCTCGGATCGCCGGTCGAATGGCGATTTCTTCGCGATTCTGAATGACACGTTTCGCGCGCGAGTCGAGCGCGTCGTGCGCCTGACCCCGACGATCGTCGAGGTGGTCGTGCACGCACCCGCCGCCGCCCGGAAGTTCCGGCCCGGGCAGTTCTACCGCCTGCAGAATTTCGAATCGCTCGCGTCGCGCGCGCAAGACACGCGTCTCGCGATGGAAGGGCTGGCGCTCACGGGTGCGTGGGTGGACCGCGAGCGCGGTCTCGTTTCGGTGGTCGTGCTCGAAATGGGCGGCTCGTCGGATCTCTGCGTCGCCCTCGAGCCGGGAGAACCCGTCGTGTTGATGGGGCCGACCGGAACACCGACCGAGATCGAGCACGACCAGACGGTCGTGCTGGTGGGTGGTGGCCTCGGCAACGCGGTGCTGTTCTCGATCGGGCGCGCGTATCGCGAAGCCGGTTCGAAAGTGCTCTATTTCGCGGGCTACCGGCGGATGGTCGATCGCTACAAGGTCGACGACATCGAGGCCGCCGCCGATGCCGTCGTCTGGTGCTGCGACGAGGGACCCGGCTTCGCGCCGACGCGCCCGCAGGATCGCGCGTTCGTGGGCAACATCGTCGAGGCGATGCGCAGGTACGCGAGCGGGCACCTGGGTGAGCAGCCGATTCCCTTGCGCGAATGCGACCGGCTGATCGCGATCGGCTCGGACAAGATGATGGCAGCGGTCGCAGCGGCGCGTCACAACGTCCTCGCGCCCTATCTTTCGTCTCGGCATCGCGCGATCGGTTCGATCAATTCGCCGATGCAATGCATGATGAAGGAGATTTGCGCGCAATGCCTGCAGCCGCAGCGGGACCGAACCACCGGCCGGACTCGCTACGTGTTTTCCTGTTTCAATCAGGACCAGGCGCTCGACGACGTCGACTTTCCCGCGCTCGATGCGCGCCTGCGGCAAAACGCCGTGCAGGAAAAGCTGACTGCGCGCTGGGTTGCGCGGATCAGCGCACCCTTGCTCAATGGTGCATCGCGTGGTTCATCGCGCTCAGGTGCGAACTGAAGTAGAGAAAGAAGTTCGAGCCGCGGCCGAACATCGGCACAGGCACGTAAAGATGCGCCGTGTGCTTGATGTCCCCGCCGGCCGGGTCGGCCGACGATTCGTTGATCACCTGGCAAATCGGCGTTTGCATCTCGTTCGCGTTCTCGCAAATCGAAACGAAGGGAATGGCGGTGGCCGCGACGCTGTTGGCAGCGAGTGTCGATTCGCGGACGCCCTGTTACGATTGTGCGGCTGATGTTGGCCGTCTGCACGCCGGTTGCCTGGATGGTCGGCGCATCGTCGGCCGCGGCGGCAACCGTTAGCGTCGACATCGATCGACGAGGTGATACCGTCGTCATCGAAGCCAGTGCGCGACTTGCGGCCGACGCCGCGACGGCGTGGCGGGTGTTGACCGATTACGACCGGTATGGGAATTTCATCCCGGGCGTACGTTCAAGTCGTGTCGTCGCTCGCCGTGGGAGCGCGGTCATTGTCGAACAGTCAGACGATGTCGGATTTTGGTTGTTGCGCCTGCCGCTTCGGGTCACCTACGAGGTCGCCGAATATCCGCCGAGCCGGCTGCGCTCGAACGCAACGGCGAGCACGTTGCCCGCACTCGAGAGCAGTTACGTGCTGACGCCCGCGGCGTCCGGTGTCCGGCTCGACTACGTGGGGCACGTCGGGCCGGGCTTGGCATTTCTGGGGCGCATCGAGCAGCGGATACTCCAGAAGGATATCGTGCGCCGATTCCAGGCGCTCGCCGATGAGATCGAGCGCAGGAGCGCCACGAACGGCGCGCACTGATGCGAACGGGGTTACTGGTCGCCGTCGTTGCGGGTGTGCTGCTGTCTGCGTGCGCACCGCAGATCGTGCAGTTGCCTGCCAGCGAAGGTCAGCGGCCGGCTCATTTTCCCGAGCAGGAATACGGGCAGTCGGCGGCGCACGGCAGAGCCGTCTACCGCGTGGACCCTGCGTCGTCGAGCGTCGTCATTGAAGTGTATCGGGACGGGCCACTGGCACGCCTCGGACATGACCATGTCGTGGCAAGCCACGCTACGCAAGGGTATGTCCTGCCGGACGCCGGACGAGCCGATCTATATGTCGCGCTGGATCGCCTGGTCGTTGACGAACCCGTATTGCGCGCCGAAGCGGGGTTCGACACGCAGCCGTCACCCGAAGACATTGCAGGCACGCGTCGGAACATGCTCGGCAGCGTGCTCGATGCAGCGCGCTATCCGTTCGTGCTCGTCCATGTCATGAACGTCGACGTTTCCGGCAGCAGCCGCATGGCGCAGGTCTCGATTACGCTGCACGGGGCTACCCGCGCCATGGATGTTCCGCTAAACGTGCAGACGACCGTTGACGAAATCGAGGTTTCCGGCCGAATAGTGCTGCGGCAGACCGACTTCGGGATCGTTCCGCTGTCGGTGCTGGGCGGTGCCGTGCAGGTGAAGGACGCGATCGATCTGCGCTTCCGCATCCACGCGCTCCGGATGAGATGACGGCGCGCATCAACCCCGACATTGTTCCCTGCACCCGCGCACCGCCAGTGTGAATGAACCGCGCTACCGGACGACATACGGCAGAAGCCGGTCGAACTCCATCTTGACGACCAGGTAGCACTCGCAGGATCGCGCCTCCAGTCCCGAGCGATCGAGCACGGTGATCCTGCCTCGGCGGTAATGTATCAACCCGGCATCGTGCAATTCCCCGGCGCCCCCGGTGACGCCTTCACGACGCACACCCAGCATGTTGGCGATGAGTTCCTGCGTCATCGAGAGCTCGTTCGACGACAGGCGATCAAGATGAGGCGCGAGCCGCTCGTAGTCGCTGGCTGGCAGGGCGTCGAGCAGATGATCCGTCAAATCAGCGTCCGCGCAGCAATGCGACAACGGCGCCGCTGCCGCCCGCGTGGCGAGGCGCCTCGCAATACGCGAGCACGTCGTCCCATTGCGTGAGCCAACGGCGCACCTTGCCTTTGAGCACGGGCTCCCGGTTCGGTGATGTCAGTCCCTTGCCGTGGATCACGCGTACGCACCGCAAGCCCCGGTTGCGCGCTTCGAGCAGGAAGTCGGCGAGCGCATCGTGCGCTTCTGCAGTCGTCATGCCGTGCAGGTCGATGACGGCCTGGACGACCCAATGGCCTCGACGAAGCTTGACGAGGATGTCGGTGCCGAGCCCGCGTCGAAGAAACGTCTGCTCGCCCTCGATCTCCTGGCCGATGTCCCACGAGTCGGGCGAAGGCTCGGCGCCGTATTTCGATGTCTCGAGCGCATCGCGCTCATCTTCCATTCGCTGCCGTGGCTGAGGCGTCGGTCGTGCGCGCGCAGGGGCAACGCGATTGCGCGGCGGCAGCCGTGTGACGTCGGCGAATGCCTGGCCGATGTCGATGTCGCCATCCGCGTGCTTCGCCGCCGCAACGTGACCTTTCCGGAGAACACGTTCCGCAACGATCGCTGATGCGTTAGGCACCGGCATCGCGCGCACGGGTCGCGCGGGCGCCGGCGTGACCGGGCGCGAATCGGCATTGCGCGCCGCGTCGAGTAGCGTCTTGAGGTCGGTCAGCTTGGCCACGGGATCGACCGAATCGTCAGGCGGTGGCGACCTCGGCGTGGGCGCCGGCGGTTTCGAGGAAGACTTCGGCGTCGAGTGCTGCCATGCATCCGGTTCCCGCTGACGTGACGGCCTGCCGATACACGTGATCGGCGACGTCCCCCGCGGCGAACACGCCAGGGACGCTCGTCGCCGTCGCATTGCCTTCGGAGCCTCCCTGCACGCGAATGTAGCCGGTCGCCATGTCGAGCTGGCCTTCGAAAATCTGCGTGTTCGGCGTGTGCCCGATCGCGATGAAGACGCCGTGCACCGCAAGGTCCTGCGTCGCACCCGTCTGCACATCGCTCACGCGAACGCCGGTGACGCCGCTGTCGTCGCCCAGCACGTCGTCGAGGACGTGATTCCACAGGATTCGGACGTTGCCGCCCGGGCCCGCTTTCACGTGCAGTCGATCGACGAGGATCGCTTCGGCGCGCAGCCGGTCGCGCCGGTGAATCAGCGTGACGCTGCGCGCGATGTTCGACAGGTAGAGCGACTCCTCGACGGCGGTATTGCCACCGCCCACGACGACGACGTCCTGACCCTTGTAGAAAAATCCGTCGCAGGTCGCGCACGCGGAAACGCCTCGGCCCATGTGCGCCTCCTCGGACGGCAGACCCAGGTAGCGCGCCGACGCCCCGGTCGCGATAATCAACGCGTCGCACGTGTAATCGCCGTTATCGCCGGCGAGCTTGAAAGGACGTTCCGAAAGGTCGACGCGGTGAATGTGGTCGAAGATCAGCCGGGTTTCGAAGCGTGCCGCATGCTTCTCGAAGCGCGCCATCAATTCAGGCCCCATGACGCCGTCGGTATCGGCGGGCCAGTTGTCGACTTCGGTGGTGGTCATCAACTGGCCGCCTTGCGCGAGCCCCGTGATGAGCACGGGGCGAAGGTTCGCGCGCGCGGCGTATACTGCCGCCGTATAGCCGGCGGGGCCGGATCCGAGGATCAACAGGCGGGCGTGCTTGGCAGGCATGGGATTCTCGTCAGCGCAAAACCTCGCAGTTTAATGCAGATGGGGACGCGACCCGACGCCGTAAAGACGTGTGAGGTCGGCTGCTATTCCCGTTGCGCAGCGCCATCGCGCCCTTATATAATGCGTCGCGTGAGGTTCTAGCGCCAATCCCATGTTTTTCAAGCGAAACGGAAATTCGCGTCGGCGCACCGCAGTGCCGGAGCGCGAGCTATCCCCGCGAATGGCGCGCCTGCTGCGTGAGTCATGGTGGCTGCTCATCGTCGCGGCGTTTCTTTATCTCGCGCTGACGCTCTTCACATACACGCAGTCCGATCCCGGCTGGTCGCGCACGGGAACAGGCGCGCCGATCGCCAATCGCGGTGGCATTGTCGGCGCGTGGCTGTCCGACCTGCTGCTTTACCTGTTCGGCTTGTCCGCGTGGTGGTGGGTCGTCGGCGGCGTCGTATTGGTGGTGCTGGGTTATCGGCGGGTCGTGCAGCCGGATCACACCAGCGATCATCCGGTCGCATTCGGCGCGATCGGATTCGCGCTGGTATTGTTGTCGAGCGCGGCACTCGAGGCGATTCGACTGTGGCGGCTGCCAGTTGCGCTGCCGCTCGCTCCCGGTGGTGCGCTCGGTGACGCGATCGGGCAAACATTCGCGCGCAGCATCGGCTTCAACGGTGCAACGCTCCTGCTGCTCGCGTTCTTCGCGGTCGGCACGTCGCTGCTCTTCGGCGTTTCCTGGCTGCGCGTCATGGAACGAATCGGTGCCGGCGTGGAAGCGCTCGTCTCGCGCGCGCGCGCGCGCCGCGAAGCCGCCGAAGATCGCCGTATCGGCGACCTCAATGCTGCCGAGCGCGAGCAGGTGGTCGAGCACTTGCGCGAAGATTCCGCGGCGCACGAGCCGGTCGTCGTCGTTCCCGCGGTAACGGCGGTTCCGCGCTCGGAGCGCGCGACGCGCGAAAAGCAGCGGCCACTCTTCACCGACATGCCGGATTCGCCACTGCCGCCGTTGTCGCTGCTGGAGGATGCGCCGCCGGCCGTGGAAGCGGTCAGTGCCGAGACGCTTGAATTCACGTCGCGGCTGATCGAGCGCAAGCTCGCGGACTTCGGCGTCGCCGTCAAGGTATTGGCCGCCTATCCGGGCCCGGTCATCACCCGCTTCGAAATCGAGCCGGCGATCGGCGTCAAGGGCGCGCAGATCGTCAACCTGGTGAAGGACCTCGCCCGTGCGCTGTCGGTCGTTTCGATTCGCGTCGTCGAGACGATTCCCGGCAAGTCGTGCATGGCGCTGGAGCTGCCCAATCCACGCCGGCAGGTCGTGAGGCTCGTCGAGCTTCTCGCGTCGACGACGTACAACGACGCACCCGGCGCGCTGACGCTGGCGCTCGGCAAGGACATCGCCGGCAAGGCCGCGATCGCGGATCTCGCGCGCATGCCGCATCTGCTGGTCGCCGGCACGACGGGCTCCGGCAAGTCCGTCGCGGTCAACGCGATGATCCTGTCGCTCCTGTACAAGGCGGAGCCGCGACAGGTGCGCCTCGTGCTGATCGACCCCAAGATGCTCGAATTATCGGTGTACGACGGCATTCCGCATCTTCTCGCGCCGGTCGTCACCGACATGAAGCTCGCGCCGAACGCGCTCAACTGGTGTGTCGGCGAAATGGATCGCCGCTACCGGCTGATGTCGCAACTCGGCGTGCGCAACCTCGCCGGCTACAACCAGAAAATCGCGGACGCGAGGAAGGCCGGACAAGCGCTCACGCATCCGTTCTCGCTCACGCCCGATGCACCGGAGGCGCTCGAGGAAATGCCGCTGATCGTCGTCGTCGTCGACGAACTCGCCGACCTCATGATGGTGACGGGCAGGAAGATCGAGGAACTGATCGCGCGTATTGCGCAAAAGGCGCGCGCGGCGGGCATTCACCTGATTCTCGCGACGCAACGGCCGTCGGTCGACGTGATCACCGGATTGATCAAGGCCAACATTCCGTCGCGCATCGCGTTCCAGGTCGCGAGCAAGATCGATTCGCGGACGATCCTCGACCAGATGGGCGCCGAGGCGCTGCTGGGCCAGGGAGACATGCTGTATCTGCCACCGGGTACCGGGCATCCGTTGCGCGTGCACGGCGCCTTCGTATCCGATGCGGAAGTGCATCGCGTCGTCGAGCATCTGAAGGCGCAGGGCCAGCCGCAATACATCGAAGGCATCCTCGAAGGCGGAGCCGCGGCGGCGGATGGCGACGATGCGGCGGGCACGGATGACGCCGAAGCCGATCCGATGTATGACCAGGCCGTTGCCGTCGTGCTGAAGACGCGCCGGCCGTCGATCTCGCTCGTTCAGCGGCATTTACGCATCGGGTACAACCGCGCCGCGCGCCTCATCGAGCAGATGGAACGCGCGGGCATGGTGTCGCCGATGCAAACCAACGGCAACCGCGAAGTGCTCGTTGCCGCAGGCAAGGACGCGTGACGCACGGCGGCATGGCGCATGCTGCGTTGGCGTGCGCAATCGCGCTGCTCGTCGTGGCAACGAACGCCTGCGCGGGTCCAATCGAGGTCTATCGAACCGGGCCGCGCTTCTGCCCGCGCGACCGCGTCGCCGGCGCGGCCGTGCTGACCTCGGACCAGGCGATCGAACGCGCGCGCACGCTGTTGCCGACAGAATACTGCGGTCCGACCACGTTCGTCGGCGGCTGCGACGTCATTCCCGAGTACGCGATTGGCTCGTGGCGCATTTATTTTCACCAGTACCGGCTGCGCGGTGCCAAACGCGACTGGGGCGGTTTGAAGCATACGTACGTGGTCCTCGATCCGGTCGGCAACTGCGACGCGAACATCCCCGGCACCGAACAGGGAGCACCGCGATGAAGCGCCGTGAATGGGTGCATCGGCGCCTGCTGTGGTCGACCTCGCTTGCGTGCGCCGTCGCAGGATTCGCATCCGCGGCGGCCGCGTCGGGGCTCGACCAACTCCATGCGTTTCTCGAGGAGACGCAAACGGCACGCGGCTCGTTTGTCCAGGTCGTCGTCAACCGGGATGGCCGCACGACGCAGACGACATCGGGAACCTTCGCGTTCGCGCGGCCGGGCAAATTCCGATGGACTTACGAGAAGCCGTTCGACCAATTGATTGTCGGCGATGGCGAAAAGGTCTGGGTCTACGATCATGACTTGAATCAGGTCATCGTGCGCAAGCTGGACGCGGCGTTGGGCGCGACGCCGGCTGCGCTCCTCGCCGGTGACAACGCGCTGGAAAGGAACTTCACGCTCGTCGCCGCCGGCGAGGGTGACGGCCTCCAATACGTGAACGCGACGCCGAAGTCCGCCGACTCGCAGTTCACACGCATTCGTCTGGGCTTCGCCGGCGACCTCCCGCGGAAGATGGAACTGACGGATGCATTCGGTCAGACGACGGACCTGACGTTCAGCGACGTGCGGCGGAACGCGAAACTCGCGGCCGACACGTTCCGCTTCACGCCGCCCAAGGGCGCCGACGTCGTGGGGCAGTGACAGGGATCAGGGATCAGGGATCAGGGATCAGTAGTCCGAATATCGCGCGATTTTGCCAGCCGATCTATTTGCAGGAAGCGATGATGATGGGCCGTTGACGCCGCTCGCCGAGCGCCTGCGCCCGAAAACCATCGACGAAGTCGTTGGCCAGCGACATCTGCTCGCACCGGGCAAGCCGCTTGCGGTGGCATTCGCTGCCCGCAAACCGCATTCGATGATCCTGTGGGGTCCGCCGGGTGTCGGCAAGACGACGCTCGCGCGGCTCATGGCGGACGCGTTCAACGCGGACTTCGTCGCGATCTCCGCCGTGCTCGCGGGCGTCAAGGACATTCGCGAAGCGGTTGCGCGCGCGGAGCTCGCGCGCGAGCAGTTCGGCCGCGCGACGATTCTCTTCGTCGATGAAGTGCATCGCTTCAACAAGGCGCAGCAGGACGCGTTCCTGCCGTTCGTCGAACGCGGACTGCTGACATTCATCGGCGCGACGACCGAGAACCCGTCGTTCGAAGTCAACAGCGCGTTGCTGTCACGCGCGGCGGTTTACGTGCTGCATCCGCTCGCGGCGTCGGATCTCGCGCAATTGCTGGAGCGCGCGGTAGCCGCCGCGATGCCCGGAACGACCGTCGACGACGCGGCGCGCGACGCGTTGGTCAACTATGCCGACGGCGACGGCCGACGGCTGGCGAATCTCGTCGAGCAGCTCGCGACGGCGGCTGGTGAAGCGCAAAAGTCGATGATCGATGTCGTGTTCGTCGAAGCGACGATCGCGCGGAGTCTGCGCCGCTTCGACAAGGGTGGCGAAGCGTTCTACGACCAGATCTCGGCACTGCACAAGGCGGTGCGCGGATCAGATCCCGATGCGTCGCTCTACTGGATGTGCCGCATGCTCGACGGCGGTGCGGATCCGCTGTACGTCGGGCGGCGGCTGATGCGGATGGCGAGCGAGGACATCGGCCTCGCCGATCCGCGCGCATTGACGCAGGCGCTCGACGCCGTCGCCACGTATGAACGCCTCGGTTCTCCGGAAGGCGAGCTGGCACTCGCGCAATGCGTGCTTTATCTCGCCTGCGCGCCGAAGAGCAACGCTGCGTACACGGCGTACAACGCCGCGCGCGCGTTCATCGGTGAAGATGGCTCGCGGCCGGTGCCGCTGCGATTACGCAATGCGCCGACGCGGCTCATGAAGGGCTTGGGCTACGGCAAAGGCTATCGCTACGCGCACGACGAAGCGGACGCCTACGCGGCCGGCGAACGTTACCTGCCGGACGACATGCCCGATGTGAGGTTCTACGAACCGACCGACCGCGGCGTCGAGGCGCGCATCGGCGAGAAGCTTCGCACGCTCCGCACGCGTGACGAAGGCGCGGGCGGCAGGCAGCGGCCGGCGCCCGAAGAGGAATGAACGGTAGCAGGCTGATGCTGGATCGGCCTGCTAGAATCGTTCGATGCTCGACATCAACGGATTGCGCAACGATTTGCCGGGCGTCGCCGCGGCATTGGCGAAGCGCGGCGTCACGCTGGACGGCGCGCGCTTCGAGTCGCTCGAGGCCGAGCGCAAGCGCATCCAGACGCTTACGCAGGCGCTGCAGACGCAGCGCAATACGCTCTCCAGGCAGGTCGGAATCGCGAAGGGCAGGGGCGAGGATGCGGAGGCGCTGTTACGCGAAGTGTCCGGCGTCGGCAACGAGCTCGAGGGTCTGGAGCGCGAGCTCGATAACGTGCAGGCGAAGCTGCGCGATTTCCTGCTCGAGCTGCCGAACGTTACGGATTCATCGACACCCGCAGGTCCCTCGGCCGAGGACAATGTCGAAGTGCGCCGCTACGGTACGCCACGAATATTCGACTTCCCGGTCAAGGACCACGCCGATCTCGGCGAAGCGCTGGGAATGCTCGATTTCGCGACAGCGGCAAAGCTCGCGGGCGCGCGTTTCACGTTCCTGCGCGGGGACCTTGCGCGATTGCACCGCGCACTTGCGCAACTGATGCTCGACACGCACACGCAGGAGCACGGCTATACCGAGTGCTACACGCCCTACATCGTCAATGCGGCGGCGCTCGTCGGCACGGCGCAACTGCCGAAGTTCGAGGCCGACATGTTCGCCGTCGCGAGGGGCGGCGAGCCTGCCGACGACGAGAATGACAGTCCGCTGTATCTGATCTCGACGTCGGAAATCACGCTCGCCAATTCGGTGCGCGAGGAAATACTTCCGGCAAGCGCGTTGCCGATGAAGCTCACCGCGCACACGCCATGCTTTCGTTCCGAAGCGGGCAGTTACGGCAAGGACACGCGTGGCATGATCCGCCAGCATCAGTTCGACAAGGTCGAGCTCGTGCAGATCGTCCGTCCGGAAAACTCATACGCAGCGCTCGAGGAACTGACGCGACACGCCGAAAGCATTCTGCGAAAGCTCGACGTGCCGTATCGTGTGATGTCGCTCTGCGCCGGCGACGTCGGCTTCGCCGCCGCGAAGACGTACGACCTCGAAGTCTGGCTGCCGGGGCAGAACGCCTACCGTGAAATCTCGTCGTGCTCGAATTGCGAAGCGTTCCAGGCGCGACGGATGCGGGCGCGCTTTCGCAACGCGCAGGGCAAGCCCGAGTTCGTGCATACGCTGAACGGTTCGGGGCTCGCGGTTGGGCGTACGCTCGTTGCGGTGATGGAGAACTACCAGCGCGCCGACGGCTCGATCGAGATCCCCGCGGCCGTCCGTCCGTACATGCATGGGCAGGAGACGATCGCGCGTGCCTGAGGTCGTGCGACAATTGTTTCAAACGCGCGGCTGTCGACCGCGGCTCGTGTGCCAGAACGCGAGATCATCGACAAACTTTCCCGACACCCGATCGTAGATGTAGTACCACACGCGGCCCGGAGTCACACGACGCACGCCCTTGGCGCGGCTCCGGCGAGCTGGCGCACCGATGCCAGGTTGCGTACACAATACATTCAGCATCCCGGCAACGCCGTGGTGAATGGCATCGGGTGCCGATGGCCGATCTCGTTGCCCACCATTCGGCTGCCTGCTCGATCTGGGTGAGGGCTTGCGGCGAGACAGGATCAGCGCATATTCCCCGTATGCCCGAGCGAATAACGCCCGGGCTGCGGCCACACGGCGAGCCCGTGCGGCTCCATGCCGACGCGAATCCTGCGCACGGCGCCGCTCGTCGTGTCAAACACGTACACGACGTCGTCGTAGCGACCGGACACCCATAACTGCTTGCCGTCGGCGCTGACGTTGCCCATGTCGGGACTGCCCCCGCCGGGGATCGGCCACGTCACGTCGACCTTGCGCGTTGCGAAATCGACGACGGATACGCTGCCCTTGCCGTGCGGAGGTCCGTGAATCTTGTTCGAACCGCGATTCGTGACGTAAAGCTTGCGGCCATCGCGGCTCGGATAGAGCCCGTGCGTGCCTTTGCCGGTGGCAATGAAGCCGATTTCCCGGAACGATTCGCCGTCGATGATGAACACGCCGTCCGCCATCATGTCCGCGACGAAGAACACCTTGCCGTCCGGGCTTATCCGGATGTCCTGCGGCATGCCGCCCTTCGAGAGCTTCAGGTAGCCAACGACCTTGCGTTCGACGAAGTCGATCTTGGCGAGGCCCTTCGCGAATTCGCACGTGAAGATTGCGTAGCGACCATCGATCGAGAAGTCGGCGTGATTGATCCCGCCGCACTCCGGCACGTCGAGCGACGCTTGCAGCGCCATCGTCTTCGGGTCGCGGAAATCGAGTCGCTTGTGCGATTCGGCGACGACGACCGCCGAACGTCCATCCGGTGTGAAATACATGTTGTACGGATCGTCGACGGCGATCGGCTTGCCCGGTTTTCCCGTCGTGGGGTCGATCGGCGTGACACTGCCGTCGGTGCGTCCTTCGGCGTTGTTCGCCACCCATAGCGTCGACAGGTCCCACGACGGCACCACGTGCTGCGGATTGATGCCGACCTTGAATCGATCGACCACCTTGAGGGCGACCGGGTCGATCACGTAGACGTCGTTCGAGCGGACATTCGGCACATAGACGCGGGGTAACGCGTTGCGTACCGCCGCGCTCAAGTGCGACGACGTCGTTTCGCTATAGAGATTCGTAGGATCGACGACCGCCGGCATGCCCGGCAGGGTGGCGATCGCGGCTCCGGCACCGGGCGTTGCGGCGGCGGACTGCGCTACGCAAGGCAGCGTCGTCAGGCTGCCGAGCGACAGCGCGAGCATCGAGGCAATGAATATCTGCGGCTTCACGAAAGGCTTTCCAGGAAGATGCGAATGAAGGGATTTGGCGTCAGTGGCCTGCCGTCACGCGCCGGATCGATTCGACCGAACGGCGGACGATCGCCTCGACGCCCAGTTGTCCGAGTTCCGCGGTGGCGCGGCGCGGATTTCCGTAGACGCCGTGGGCCGCGTCGAGGTTCCGACCGGATGCGAGCTCGCCTGCGCGCACGAGCTTCGGATCGACCGCCAGCGCCAGCGACGTGTCGGCGAGCCCGGCATGCGTGCCGATATCCGCCTTCGAATATCCGCGCGTTGCGAGCGCCGCAGGATACTCTGATTCCGCCACGCGATAGTAGTCGAGCAGCGCATGCACGCGCGCCGGTGTCTTCGCCCATTCGCGGTCGAGGCGTTGCGCGACCGCCGCCTCGTTGCGCTGATAGCCGCCGTGATCGCCGAGCAAAACGATGTCGCGAAACCCGTGCGCGCGCAGGCTGCGTGCCGCCGATTCAAGAACGCTCTCGAACGTCGCCGGCGGAATCGAGATCGTTCCCGCGAAACGCATGTGCTCGGAGGGCGGATCGACATTACCCTCCGGCACGTACGCGATGACCGGTGCAACGAGGGCATTGCCGAGCGCGAGAGCAATCTTCCCCGCCAGCACTTTCACGCGCACGTTGTGCTTGCCGAGGACCATGTGCGGCCCATTCTGCTCGGTGCCCCCGATGGGAATCAGGACCGTCGTCTTCCCGGCCCGCACCTGCGCCTGCAATTCGGTCGACGTGAGTTCTTCGAGGAATACGCTGCTTTGCGCATGCGCGGCGGTTGCGAGCGCCGCGAAGAAACACGCGACGACAAAGTGACGCTGACGGCTTGCCATGAGCTATGGTAGGCGATCGGCGCCCTTGATCGCTTGCGGCGCTTTGCAGACGCCGCGCACGCTGCCCGCTCTCGATGACCGCCGTTGCGATCGGGAGCGCGGTCGGCTGCTCAGCGCAACGCCAGGTTGGCCTGCAGCCGTGGGGCACCCGCGGACTCGGTGCGCAACAGGATGTCGTAATAGCCGCGTACGTGTCCGACGAAGGCGACCGGCATTCCGCCGCGCGCGTAGCCGTTTTTCAGCGCAATGTAGTACTCGGGCTCCGCGAGCAGCGGCAGCACCTTGCGCACGTCGCTCCATAGGTCGGGGTTGAGCTTCTGCCGCTGGGCGAGGACCCGCGCGTCCTCGAGGTGGCCGATGCCGATGTTGAAGGCTGCCAGTGCCAGCCAGGTGCGGTCGGGCTCGGCGATTCGTGCCGGTAGCTTGTGCTCGAGGTCAGCCAGGTACCTGGCTGCGCCGATCGCGGCCGACTTGGGGTCGAGACGATCGGCGACGCCGAGCGAACGCGCCGTGTCCTCGGTCAACTGCATCAGCCCGCGCACTCCCGTTTCGCTGGTCGCGCCGGGATCCCATTGCGATTCCTGGTAGGCGATCGCGGCGAGCAGCCGCCACTCGACGCCGCTCTTCGCCTGCGCTTCGATGAACGTCTTGCGCCACTCGGGCAGCGCCTTGCGGATTCGATCCTGGAACACGCCGGCATCGACGCGCTCCACCTGGCGCGTGTCGGCGAAATACCTGTCGGCGAGGCGCGCCAGCGTGCCATCCTTGCGAAGCCGCGCAAAAAATGCGTCCAGCGCGTGGCGAAGCTCCGGGTAGCCAGGCGCGACGGCCCACGCGAATTCGCGCCGCGGGCCGGCCGGAAACGCGACGTCGAAATCGAGATAGATGTTGCGCGCGACGGCGGCGTCGCTCGATGCGACGACCGCATAGCTGGTCGTGCCGTCGGCAACCTGCGCGATCAGCGAATCGGCGGACACGACGTCCACCGGCTCCCAATGGACTTCCGGGTGGGAACGACGCACGGCGGCGAGCTGGGCGTCCATGCCGGTATGCGCCGGGTAAGCGACGGTCGCCTTGTCAAGGTCGTCCCAACGTCGCGGCCGATAGCCGTCGACGTTGTAGATCAGAACCGGCTCGACCGCCTGGTAGCCCGTGCTCCAGGCAAGCGCTGGCCCGGCATCGACATCCTCGTTCCCTTGTGCCGACGCGGTCTGGAACAAGCCGCCTGCGCCGAGTTGCGCCTCGCCGCTGCCGATCTTCTTCAGCAGCGCCGCCGCGCCTCCGGCGAAGCTGACATTGAGCGGGACGCCGCGCTCGCGCGCGAAACGAGTCAGGAGATCGTGGTCGAATCCGGTCGCTTCCCCATTGGGGCCGATGAACCAGGTTGCAGGTCCCGGACGTACGACGACGGCGATGCCCGGTTTGCCGGGCGCTGGTGGTACCACGGGCTGCTCGCAGCCGCTGAAAAGCAGCAAGGTGAATCCGGCCAGTCCGATCAGGAATCGGTGGCACAGACCACCCAGACGACTGGCAAACGCTCGATCGCGCATGACTTTCCACAGCCCCGTTGCCGGGGGCGTGTTCGAAGGTTTGCGGCGATCTTGATGCCGCCGTACATGGGCGCAGCCTTGCCACGGGCTGCGATGACTCCAAAGGTGGCCGCGGACGCGACAGCGCATCACATTCGGCGACCGGATTATAACCCTTGGCCGGTCAGGCCCAAGCGACCGCTCGACCCGGTCACCCGGCCGTTCGCAGCCGGTATTTCGACCGCTCGGCCGGTCGGGGGAAGCGTTCGCCGCTATAATGGCGGCTGTTCGAAACAGCGTCCCGATCAACGGCGGGTCGCCCCGCATTGCACGGTCGTGAATCTGGTCAGGTCCGGAAGGAAGCAGCCACAGCGATTTACTGCAAGTGCCGGGGGAACGGCTCGCCACCCCCTTTGGGACTTCGGGGTCAGAGCTGTAAGTATTGCGGGCTTGGCGCCGCGACAGTAAGCAAACCGTTCATCTCGCAATACTTACAGCTCTGACCCCGAAGTCCGCGCTTTGGCGCGCAACTCCATGAGTTACCAGGTCCTGGCCCGCAAATGGCGGCCCCGCGCGTTTGGCGAACTCGTCGGCCAGGAACACGTGGTGACGGCGCTGACGAATGCGCTGACGCGGGGCCGGCTGCATCACGCTTATCTGTTGACCGGCACGCGGGGCGTCGGCAAGACGACGCTCGCCCGGATCCTCGCGAAGAGCCTCAATTGCGAGAAGGGCGTGTCGGCGACCCCGTGCGGCGAGTGCAGCGCGTGCTGTGACATCGACGCCGGGCGGTTCGTCGACCTCCTCGAACTCGACGCCGCGTCGAACACCGGCGTCGAGAATATGCGCGAAATCCTCGATAACGCCCGCTACGCGCCAACGGTGGGGCGGTACAAGGTCTACCTGATCGACGAAGTGCACATGCTGTCCAGGGGCGCCTTCAATTCGATGCTGAAGACGCTCGAGGAGCCGCCCGAGCACGTGAAATTCGTCCTCGCGACGACCGATCCGCAGAAGATTCCGGTCACGGTCCTCTCGCGTTGCCTGCAGTTCAGCCTGACGCCGCTGCCCCGCGCGTCGATTGTCGAGCGGCTCGCGCACATCCTCGGCGCGGAAGCGATCGCATTCGACGCGCCGGCGCTGCCACTGCTGGCCGCGGCCGCGCAGGGTTCGCTGCGCGACGCACTCTCGTTGCTCGACCAGGCGATCGCGTATGGCGGCGGCGACGTTCGCGAACCGGCTGTGCGCACGATGCTCGGCGTCGTCGATCGGGATTACCTCTACCGGATCGTCGATGCGTTGCTCGTCAATGATGGTTTGGCGCTGCTCGCGCAGGCCGATGCGCTGGCGGCGAATGGCCACGCATTCCCATCCGCACTCGACGAACTGGCGTCGCTCTTTCATCGCGTCGCGGTCGTGCAGGCCGTTCCTGGTGCCCCGGGCGGCGATGATTCCGGGCGCATTGCCGACTACGCGGCGCGCATGTCGCCCGAAAGTGTGCAGCTCGCCTACCAGATCTGCGTGCAGGGGCGCTCCGATTTGGCGCTCGCGCCCGACGAAGCGACCGGCTTCACGATGACGCTCCTGCGGCTGCTCGCGTTCGAGCCGACGTCGACCGGCGCACTCGCGCCGCCGATACGCGCCGCGGATGACCGCGCGCGAAGTACGCAGAAGGCGCCGGTCACTGGGCCGCCGGCGAGGGGACGAGCGGACGTCGATCGCAACGTCGGCCCGATTCGCGAAGCGGCGGCGCCGTCTGGAAGGCGCCCGGAGACACCGGATGCCGCGCGCTTGGCGCTGCCATCCGCTCAGCCGGGCGACAACGCTTCGTCGAACGCGCGATCCGCGTCACCCCCGTTGGACAAGCCGCCCCTCGCGTTGCCGGAGGCCGGATCCGATTGGCCGGGGTTCGTCGCCAAGCTGCGCTTGGCAGGCATGGCGGCGCAGCTCGCGGCGCAGTCCGAGCTCAAATCGATCCGAGGCAATGCGCTGTCACTTGCGATTCCTCCAACGCATAAGCATCTTGCGGATAAAGCGTATGCCGACAAGCTGAAGGCGGCGCTCGAAGCGGCAACCGGGCGCAAGCTGCTGCTCGCGTTCGAAATCGGGGACAGCGGCGAAGGGTCGCTCGCGGCGATCGAGCGCCGCGAACGTGCGCAGGCCAGGGCCGAGGGCGAGGCGGCGTTTCGCAACGAGCCGTTCGTCCGCGAACTGGTCGCCAGATTCGACGCGACGGTCAAGCCCGAAACGATCGAGCCGGTTACGCGCGACGCTTCGACACCGTCCACCAGGCAGGAAACGCCATGATGAAGAATCAGTTGGCCGGCTTCATGAAGCAGGCCCAGCAGATGCAGGAAAACATGCAACGCGCGCATGAAGAACTCGCGCGCACCGAAGTCGAAGGGCAGTCGGGCGCCGGACTCGTGAAAATCGTCATGACGTGCCGGCACGACGTGAAGCGCGTGTCGATCGACCCGACGCTGCTCGGCGAAGACTGCGACATGCTCGAGGACCTCGTCGCCGCGGCGTTCAACGATGCGCTGCGCCGTGCCGAAGCGACGACGCAGGAAAAGATGAGCGGCCTGACCGCCGGCATGCCACTCCCGCCCGGCTTCAAGCTGCCATTCTGAGTCGAAATTTGCGATGAATGCGCGTGACGCGGACGCTCGCGCGACGCTGCACGAGCCGCCGTCCAGCCTCGAGGATCTGGCGCAGGCGTTGCGCTGCCTCCCGGGTGTCGGGCCGAAGGCCGCGCAGCGAATGGCGCTGCATCTGTTGCAGCACGACCGCGAAGGCGCGCAGCGGCTTGCGCGCGCACTCGTCGACGCGACCCGCTCGGTTCAGCACTGCGAGCGCTGCAATACGTTTACCGAAGGCGCGCTGTGCGCGCTGTGTCAGTCAAGCAAGCGCGATGCGGCGCAGCTTTGCGTCGTCGAAACGCCGGCCGATCTGCTGATGGTCGAGCAGACGCAGGCCTATTCGGGGCTCTATTTCGTGTTGATGGGCCGGTTGTCGCCGCTCGACGGCATCGGCCCCAAGGAGATCCGGCTCGAGCAATTGTTGAAGCGTGCGACCGATGGCGTCGTGCGGGAAGTGATCCTCGCAACGAACTTCACGAATGAAGGCGAGGCGACCGCGCATTACGTCGGCGAACTTCTCGCCGCGCGGGAGCTTCGCGTGACCCGTCTCGCACGCGGCGTGCCGGTCGGCGCGGAACTCGAATACGTCGACGCCGGCACGCTCGCCCAGGCGTTGCGCGAGCGGCGATTGGTCAGCGGCAAAATGGGGTCAGAGCCGTAATATTCGGTGGTCTCCAGCGGCAAAATGGGGTCAGAGCCGTAATATTCGGT
>JALYSS010000014.1 GCA_030854685.1 Pseudomonadota bacterium
GCCGATTTTATGTCCTTGTAAGACAGGTGTCTGGATGCCCTTTTAACCCTGGCCTCAAAAACCCCACTCGATAGGCCCACATTATGTCCATCTGGAAAGACAATACCGCGCCCCGGCTGACCCCGGATCCTCTCCCGGAGACGAGGGAACCGACGAAGTTCGAACCGCCTCGGAAGCCCGCCATCGCCATCGCTCCCGTGGCCCGCGTTGACACGGGCGCGCCACGCAAGGAATCACTGGTAGCGGCGGACCTCACCATCGAAGGCAAGATCGAAGGCGGCGGCAGCGTGCGCATCGCCGGCAAGTTCAAGGGCGACGTCAACGTCGAGGGCGATCTCACCATCGAAGCCGGCGCCAAGCTGACCGGCGCCGTGCGCGCCAGCAAGGTCACCATCGCGGGCGAACTGGAAGGCAATGTCGAACAGGCGTTGCTCGTTGATTTGCTGCAGACAGGCGTGGTGATCGGCGACGTGAAAGCGGGTTCGCTGACGGTCGCGGCGGGTGCCCGGCTACGCGGTCAGGCCGAGTTCGGCTGGGACGACGGCAAGGGCACGAAAACCGCCAAGCATATCGGCCACGGCGCGGAGATCGGCGCCTTCTCGTAAGCAGTGTGCGCCCGGGCAGCCGGGCGCCTGCGTGCCGAATCGGGTGGGTGCATTCCTCCACCAGACGGCGCTCGCTGACCGAGGCGGAAACGCGTCAATGCTCGACGCGGCGCTGTCGGTGCGGTTCCGCGTCAGCGCTCGACCACGATGACGTGAGCTTGGATCTTGCCGTCCACCGCTCCACGACCGAAGCGCCGGGCAATTGCCTCCGCTGCTATCTCGGTCGCTTCGCCCAGCCGCGCCTCGCCGCGGGCAATGATTTCGTTTCGTAACGGGGTCCCCTGGCAATAAGCGATTGCCGGGACCCGCGGCGATTCCGCGCGGCTGCGCGCCGCCAGCGTCGTGATGCGCGGCATCGTCGCGAAACCGGCGCCTGCGAGATCGCTACGGATCAAGTCGGTGTCAAAGTAGCCGTGCGGGGTGCGCGGCATGAACCGCGGCGGATCGTCGGGAAAGATCGTTTGCAAAGCCGTCGTCACCACGTCTGCAAATTCATTCTCCTCGATACGGTCCCATACGTTGAACAACAGCGATCCACCGGGACGCAGCACGCGTCGAGCTTCGGAAAACGCCTTCGTCTTGTCCGGGAAAAACATCGCGCCGAACTGGCATACGACGGCGTCGAAGGTCCCATCTCGGTAGGGAAGGTTCATTGCATCGGCGTGGTGCCAGTCCACGTTGCCTGCCACGCCAACGGCGCGGGCACGGTCGATCATCTGCGCATTGAGGTCCGTCGCGACAATGCTCACGTCTCGCGGCAGCACCTTGGCCATCGCACGCGTCACCACCCCGGTTCCGGCGGCGATTTCCAGGACGCTCTTCAGTTGTCTCCCGGCCACGCGGCGCGCGAGATCGCTCGCATAGGACTCGAAGATCAGCGGGACGAGAAAGGTGTCGTAGATCTCCGGAATTGAGCCGGCGAAGACTTTGTCGATTCCTGCATCGCTCACGCGTCGTCCTCCGGTGCTTGCCGCTCAGTGCCGCGTGCCGCCTTTCCCGGGGCGTTTCGCCTTGGTCGACACGGCCTCGACCGACAGGGTGAAGGTGCGCTGCTCGTTGGGGTTCATTGCACCCACGCCGACGAGTTTACGGGCGGTTTCTTCGCCGCGATCGTTACGAATCGACACGACGACCGTGTATTCCCACGGTTCGCCGTCGGCAGGATGCCGGATGCTGCCTTCGATGCGCAGCGGCGTGAGCGCGGGCGCCTGTGAAGCATCGGCGAGGGCATCGAAGCGAAGATGATGCCGGCAGGCCGGACATACGCCGGCACTTTCGAGGATGGTCTCCCGACAGTGCGGACATTCGCGGGTCGCCCCCGGGCTGCCCGGGCGCACGCTGCTCATGAGCCGGCGCCGGTCTCCGCGCGATGGCCGTTACTGTGCTTGCCGGCTTTCGAGCCCTTGCCGTCGTCCCAGCCGAACTCGGCCTGACCCCGCAGGCGGGCGCCGGCCGCGACCGTCAGCGAACCGGCCTTCAGGTCGCCGATCACCACGGCGGTCGGCAGCAAATTCACGAGCGAGGCTTCCTCGACGTTACCTTCCAGTTCGCCGGCGATCGTGACCTTGTCGGCGCGCACGCCGCCGGTCAGTTTGGCGCCGGCTTCGATGGTGAGATCGCCCTGGACGTTGACGTCGCCCTTGAACTTGCCGGCAATGCGCACGCTGCCGCCGCCTTCGATCTTGCCTTCGATGGTGATGTCGGCGGCGATCAGCGATTCCTTGCGGGGCAGGCCGGCTTCGGCGCGTGCCAAGGGAGCGGCGGCAGGGCTCACGGGAGCGGCGGCAGGGCTGGGAGCGGCGGGAGGGCTCACGGGAGCGGCGGCCGGGCTACGGGCGAGATCGGGCTTCGGCGGAGCGTCGAACCGAGCCGGTTCCCTCGCGTCGGGGGCAGGCGTCGGGGCGGTCCGCGGAGCCGTATTGTCTTTCCAGATGGACATGGTGTGGGCCTATCGGGGTGATGGATTTTCGAGGCTAGTCCCAAAAGGGGCCGGAGGCAATGAATCCGTCGCAGAACCGGGCGCGGTGTTGCAGGTTTTCCTCGACCGGGTAAACCAGCAGTGCAATATGTACTGGCCCGATACACGCGCTTGCGTGAACATCGATGTCGCCGGCACAATTCACGCGCGCCGGCCCCGGCCGCTCCGAGAACTTCACCCAGTGCACCCTATTCCGCTTGATACGTTGCGTGCCACGGTCTTTCCGGCATGAAGCTGGACGCACGATCCCCGCAGCACGGCGACCTCTCGGCCGAGGGTGACGTCAACCTGTCGCCGCTGCGCCGGCGCTGGGAAGAGGAGAACCTCGCGCCAGCGACGCGCGAGCTCCTCGCCGAAGACGCAAAGTACTTTCTGCGCCAGTCGCTCTCGACGCCGTGTTTCAACGCGCTCGCGTCCGCTTCCGGCATCTGGCTCCAGGACGTCGAGGGCCGGCGCTACATGGATTTCCACGGCAACAGTGTTCACCAGGTTGGACATGGGCACCCGCGCGTCGTGCGGGCGGTCAAGGATGCGCTCGGTATGCTGCCGTTCTCGCCGCGGCGATTTACCAACGAAGCCGCGGTCGCACTCGCACGCCGACTCGTCGAGCTCGCGCCAGGCGACCTGGCGAAGGTCTTGTTTGCGCCGGCCGGTACGATTGCGATCGGCATGGCCTTGAAACTCGCCCGCCTTGCCACCGGACGGCACAAGACGATCTCGATGTGGGATGCGTTTCACGGCGCATCGCTCGACGCCATCTCGATCGGCGGCGAAGCGCTGTTCCGCCGCGACATGGGACCGCTGCTTCCGGGCACCGAGCACGTGCCTCCGTGCGATCCGCGCGGTTGCCGTTTCGGTTGCGGTGGAGTCTGCGACGCGCGCTGCGCCGAGTATGTCGGATACGTGCTCGACAAGGAGGAGGACGTCGCGGCCGTGGTAGTCGAGACCGTGCGCTCGACCGACGTGCAGATTCCGCCGCGCGCTTATTACGAGACGCTGCGCGGTGCCTGCGATCGACACGGCGCGCTGCTCATCCTCGACGAGATTCCGATCGGTCTCGGCCGCACCGGCGCGATGTTCGCATTCGAGCATTACGCAATCGTTCCCGACATGGTGGTGCTCGGCAAAGGTCTGGGCGGGGGCGTCTTTCCAATGGCCGCACTGATCGCACGGGAAGGGCTCGATGTCGCGGCCGAGCGCGCTCTCGGACACTATACGCATGAGAAAAGCTCGGTCGGTTGCGCAGCCGGGCTCGCGACACTTGCGGTCATCGAAGAAGAGCGGCTGCTCGAGCGCTCGCAGTTGCTGGGCGCGCGAGCGCTTGAACGGCTGCAGGACATGCGACGACGCGTGCCGCTCATCGGAGACGTGCGGGGAATTGGCTTGCTGCTCGGTGTCGAGCTCGTCGATCCTTCGACCGGTGCGCCGTCGCGCGATGCGGCGGAGCGCGTCCTTTATCACTGCCTCGGAGAAGGCCTGTCGTTCAAGGTTGGGCAGGGGAATGTGCTGGTGCTTTCGCCGCCGCTCGTCATTGGCGAGCAGGATCTGGATCGCGCGCTTGACATCGTCGAAGCGGCGATCAAGGCTGTCGGGTGACCGCGCATCGATGAAAGTCGTGCGCGCCGACGCCGAGCTGGAGCTGACGCGCGTGGATCAAACGCTGCGCGAAACGGGCGCAACGCTCGTCCTGCTGCCGACATCCGCAACCGACGATGTTCTGGCGTTCGAGTTGCGCGATGCCGACCTGCTCCTCACGTGCTACGCGCAGGTCTCGGCGCGAATCATCGCCGACGCACCCCGACTGAAGGGAATCGTCAAGTACGGGGTCGGCATCGATGCGATCGACATCGAAGCGGCCAGGCGCAGGCGGATTCCCGTGGTTAACGTTCCCGAGTATGCCGACGAAACCGTGGCCGAGGGTGCCGTCGCGCTCATGCTTGCGATCGCCAGGAAGTTCAAGCCGCTGCAGCGCGAGATGGAGACGCGCGGCTGGGCGTGGCCGACCGCCAGGTGGCTCGCATCCGACCTCGCCGGAACGACGCTCGGCCTGGTCGGCATGGGCAGGATCGGCGCGAACGTCGCCCGGATGGCGGGACACGGTTTCCGGATGAAGGTACTGGGCTTCGACCCGTACGTCGACGGCGAGCAGATGGCGCGCCGGGGCGTTGAAAAACGCGACGATTTGCACGACATGCTTGCACAGTGCGATATCGTCTCGGTGCATGCAGTGCTGACGCCCGAGACGACGCATCTCCTGGGCGAGCGCGAGCTGGCCTCGATGAAGTCGAGCGCCATCCTGGTCAACGTGTCGCGCGGAGCGATCGTCGACGAGGCAGCACTCGTACGCGCGCTGCAGAGCAACCGCATCGCGGGCGCCGCGCTGGACGTCTACAGCGACGAACCGCTCGCGAAGGCAGCACACTCGCTCTCGCCGCTCTACGCGATGGACAACGTGCTGCTATGGCCTCACCTGACCTTCTATACCGCCGAAGCGATGCGTCGCCTCGAGGACGAGACCCTCGAACGCTGCTTCGAGATGCTGGAGGGTCGGCCGGTGCTGGTGAAGTCGCGCGATCCGCGACTGCGCTCGCAAAACGTCGGCGTGCGCTTTTCCGAGTAACGAGTTTCGCGGGCGGCGTAAACGGCAAGCGCAATCACGGCCGACACCGCATTGCGCAGGTTGCGCAGGACGTACGGCGCGTCAGTGGCCGGACGAATGGCATCGGTCCGGACCGATCAGGTCTTGAGTCGGTACCCGGTTTTGAAGATCCACGCGATGATTGCCAGAAACGCTACCAGGAAGACCATCGTCATGACGAGACTGACACCGACGCTCACGTCGGCAATTCCGTAGAAGCTCCAGCGGAAGCCGCTGATCAGGTAGACAACCGGGTTGAGCAACGTGACCTTCTGCCAGACCGGCGGCAACATGTTGATTGAATAAAAGCTGCCGCCCAGAAAGGTCAACGGCGTGATGATCAGCAGTGGCACAACCTGCAGCTTTTCGAAACCGTCGGCCCAGATGCCGATGATGAAACCCAGAAGACTGAACGTCACCGCCGTAAGCACGAGGAACAGGATCATCCACGCGGGGTGGGCCACCTGGAGCGGTACGAAGAGACCCGCCGTCGCCAGGATGATCAGGCCGAGGATGATCGACTTGGTCGCCGCCGCGCCAACGTAGCTCACGACGATCTCGAGATAGGAAACAGGTGCGGACAGGAGTTCGTAAATCGTTCCGGTGAACTTTGGAAAGTAGATGCCGAACGACGCATTGGAGATGCTCTGCGTCAACAGCGACAACATGATCAAGCCCGGCACGATGAACGCGCCGTAGCTGATCCCGTCGATCTGCTGGATGCGCGAGCCGATTGCCGCGCCGAAGACCACGAAATACAACGAGGTCGAGATCACCGGGGAAATGACGCTCTGCATCACCGTTCGCCGTGTCCGCGCCATTTCAAATCCGTAAATCGCGCGCATCGCCTGGGAGTTCATCGTTCGTCCTTCACCAGGCTGACGAAGATGTCCTCGAGCGAGCTTTGCGTCGTCTGCAGATCCTTGAACCTGATGCCGGCCTCGCCGAGGTCTTTCAGCAGTGCAACGATGCCGGTTCGCTCGCCTTGCGTGTCGTAGGTGTAGATCAGCTCGCTTCCGTCGCTCGCCAGATCGAGGCGATAGCCGGCGAGTGCGGAAGGGATTCCCTTCAACGTGTCCTGCAACTGCAGCGTCAACTGCTTCTTGCCGAGCTTGCGCATCAGTTCAGCCTTGTCTTCCACCAGAATGATCTCGCCATTGCTGATCACTCCGATTCTGTCAGCCATCTCTTCGGCCTCGTCGATGTAATGGGTCGTCAGGATGATCGTCACGCCGGTGTCTCTGAGCGCGCGTACCAGCTGCCACATGTCGCGCCGTAGATTGACGTCGACACCCGCAGTCGGTTCGTCGAGGAACAGGATCTGCGGCTCATGCGATAGCGCCTTGGCGATGAGCAGACGACGCTTCATGCCACCCGAAAGCGTGATGATCTTGCTGTCCTTCCGGTTCCATAACGACAGATCCCTGAGCACCTTTTCAATGTGGCCGGGGCCCGGCCGTTTGCCGAACAGTCCACGGCTGAACGAAACCGTCGCCCACACCGTCTCGAACGCATCGGTGGTCAGCTCCTGCGGCACGAGGCCGATCATCGAGCGAGCGGCACGGTAATCGGTCACGATGTCGTGACCGTCTACGAGGACGGTCCCTTCGGTTGCATTGACGATCCCGCAGATCGTGCCGATCAGCGTCGTCTTTCCTGCGCCGTTCGGGCCCAGCAATGCGAAGATTTCGCCGGGGCGAATGTCCAGGTTGATGCGCTTCAGCGCCTGGAAGCCGGAGGCGTAAGTCTTGGAAAGGTTCGCTACGGAGATGATGGGCCGCATCGCCGCGACGATAGCAGATGGCGACGTTTCGCCGGATTTATCGGGAGCAGTCTCGCGACGAGGCGGCCTGGGATGTTTGCGTCAGGTTAACCGCATCGCATACACCGGGCTATCGATGTGTCGAACCAGAATCGCCACGTCGATCCTGCCGAACGAAGCAACCCGAAAGCGTCCGAAGGCGTGCGACGCATTCACCGGAAAGCGCGAACGGCTGGCCGCATCGGCGATCGGGCTTCGCGTGTCGGCGACAGACTCGCACGCACGCCAGGTCCATTCGCCGTCGAATCGATGGCGCGAACGTTCCCCGGACGGCGCCGTTACCGTGTAGACGATGTCATTGTCCAGCGGCGAGAAATAGATGAAGCGAGCGAGGTTCGGCGCATATTCCAGTGCTGCATAGGGTCGCAGCCTGGGCTTCGAACCTACGGACGCGAGGCGCACGATCGCGCGCCCCGGATCGGCGGGATCGATCGCATACAGCGCATCGCGCGCGTGAACCGATACAACGATCACGTCGCGTACCGGATCGATCTGCATCGCATTGTGGTTCGCGACCCCGGGCAGCTTGTTCGGAAAGCGATCGCTCCAGTGTCCATGAGTTCCGTTGCCGTTATCGCCATCGGGAGAGAACCCGACAAACGCATTGCCGCCTCCATCGTCGCCCGAGTGTCCCCACATCGTGCGGCGCGACGCGTCCCATGTGGTCCAGCCACCGGAGTTGAGCATGGCGGTCGGATGCTGCGGTCCATGCCGCCAGCAGAGCGTGTCGAGATTGAATAGATGCGGGATCGCGACCGCCTCGACATCGGGCCCGAGTTCGGTCTGCCCTTTGAACAGGAGGTAATCATTGCCGCGCGCGTCGTACTGCACGTAATCGTACGTGTGCGGCGGAAGCGGCGAACCATCCGGGTACACCGAACCGGGATATCGCGCACCCGCGCCATACTGATCAACAGTGCCGACGACATAGCCGTCGGCGATTCTTCGCCATTCCCGCGATGCCAGATCGAACGCATGGACGTCCGAACCGAAATAATCATTGTGTCCGCCCCCGAAGACGATCATCGATCCGCTGGCCCCATACCGCGACGCGTAGGCCGCGCCGTTCCACGCCTCGGTTATCGCGCTGAATCCCACAGCGCCACGCCAGGGTGACTTGGGTTCTCGCCCTGCCATCCGCCGCAGCCGCTCCTTCAGCGTATGCGCGGGATTCAACTCCCTGTCGCGCGCGGGATCGTTATCGAACAGATATCGCGTTCCCGGCGGAGTCGCTGGCAACTGCAGATCGGGATGAGCACCCGAGAGCGCATACCAACGTCGCTCGCTCATCCGGTCGATCCACGTCGGGGTCACGTTCACCATGGAAGCATTTTGCTGCCGGGATTGCCGGCACGGGAACGTTCGCAAACGCGCCACCTCGCGTTCCCATCCGGATTTGCAACAACGATCGCGCGCAGCAACCCGCGGCAACCATCGTTGATAAATACGTCGTCCTCGATGGAAAGCGTCGGACAACGCCGCTCCAGGTCGCCGCCGCAATCGTCATCGATGCGATGCCGGCTGCGCGAGTTTGCCGCGCGCCCGGATTCGACGCGCGCCCGCGCGCGGACGCGCCGGGTCGCGGCGGCAATCAAAGGACTATCCGCGGAGGTCTCGTGATATCCGAACATGCTGGGTGTCGCGCAGGCTTTCGGTGGCTTCCGAGGTCGATAAAATCGGCGCGATGACCATCGATGCGCGTGTTCCGATTCTCACTCCGCACGGCCGTCTGCTCCTGGTGCCGGATCATGATGCGCTGATCCTGGCGGAGTCGGCGCAAACCAAGCTTATTCAAGCGTTCGCGAGCGGTGCGGGCCACGGCCTTCTGCAACTCGGAGCGAACGAGGTGGGAACGGCACTGCCGCCGGTGTGGAGCTACTGGCGTGACTTCGGCGCGCGCTATGTCACGGCCGTGTGTGCGGCGCCGCACCCTGGCGAACGCGGCTATGAGGGGCTCGGCGCTCTGCTCGCCGCACCACCCGCGCACGATCTCGAGGCGCTCGCGGCAGACGCGCCGCCGATGACGGGCGCCGAGTATCTGACCGCTTCGGTGCTGCGCTCGCTATGGATGGATCTCGACGCGGCGTTCCGCACCGAGCTGACTCAATCGAAACAGTCGCTGCAGGATTTTCTCAAGCATCGTCATCCGGCCTGGAACCTGGTTGGCCGAGTGCATTTCAATCTCGCCGAAAACCGCGGTGATGAAGAAGCGCCGTTCGCCTTTGTCGCGACGTACACGACGCGCCTTTCGGCACACGCCAAGGCACAGCACCTGCCGCTCGCGCAGGCGCTGCGCGAATACTCGGATGGGAAGAGTCAGGCACGGCTGCTTTCCCTGCTATTGCCGGTGCAGCGCGCGGCGGAGCAATGCAACTGGCTGCGTGCGATGGTCGACGCTGGCGAAATCTATCACCCACTGCGCTGGACACCGGCCGAGGCTTACCAGTTGCTTGCTTACTGGTCTCATCCTTGGGCCATTGCTCAACGCGCCATCACCGATCGCCAATATGAGGTCGCTTTCGGCTCGCAGCCAGCAGGAAGCCTCGATAGCTCCCGTAGGGAATATTTGACTCTGACAACATCCGGAGTCGAGTTAACCCGCCGTCAAGCGTGATAATGCAACTCCACGGGCTGGCCAGATGGAAAGCGATCCCTGGCCGAAGCGCTACCGCACGCTTTGCGTGGCCGCGTAAGGGAGAACGTATGAGCGAAGGGCTTCGGTCTGACCCACGCCTTCTGAAGAAAGGCTTGAAGCAGCGCGGCAAGGATGAGTCCAAGCGTTGGATCCAGGTAACTGCCGCGCCGATCTCGGACGCGCTTGACGGATACCTGGGTGCGGTCGCGACATTCGCCGACGACACGGAAAGCAGAGCGCTCGCTCTCGAGGCGCGGCGAATGGCAAAGGAGCTGCACGATCTCTATGACAATGCGCCGTGCGGCTACCATTCGCTCGACGCGACGGGATTGATCGTCCGGATCAACGACACCGAGCTCGGCTGGCTCGGGTACACGCGTGATGACGTTGTAGGCAGGATGCGGTTCACCGATCTCGCGCTGCCGCAATGTCGTGACCAATTCATGAGCAACTTCGCATCGCTCAAGGAGCACGGTCGGCTGAGCGATCTCGAATACGAGATGCGGCGAAAGGATGGAACGACTTTTCCGGTATTGGTGAATGCGATCGCAATCGAAGACGCCGACGGCCGATTCATTCATAGCCGCGCCAGCGTCTTCGACGTCAGCACGTGGAAGCAGGTGGAAAACGAGCTCAGGGAAAGCGAATTACGCAGCACCGCAATCTTGCATGCCGCGCTGGATTGCGTCGTTTCCATAGACAGTCACGGCGTGATCATCGAGTTCAACCCCGCGGCGGAGAAGACTTTCGGCTACGTACGCGAGCAAGCGGTTGGCAAAGACGTTTCCACAGTGCTTATCCCGCCCGCCATGCGCAGCGCCCATCGCCGGGGAATGGAGCGCTACCTGACGACTGGCGAGGGCTCGATGTTGTGCAAACGGGTGCAGGTCACAGCGATGAGGAGCGACGGCACCGAGTTCCCGGTGGAACTCACCATAACCCCCGTTCCATTACGAGATCAAACTATCTTTACGGCGTACATGCGCGACATAACCAAGGAAAAATGGGCGGAACAGGAGTTACGCCGATACGCGGACGGAATGCGGGCTGCCTCGCGGCGATTGGCCGAGGTGCAGCAGACCGAGCGGCGGGGGCTTGCCAACGAGTTGCACGACCTCGTCGGGGAGAAGCTGACGGCGCTTAACATCAACTTGAATATCGTGAAAATCGAATCTGCGCGGTCGACGACGGCGCAGATCGGTGGGCGGCTGGAAGACTCGCTGAAATTGGTGGAGGAGACCGTCGAGATTATCCGGAATGTGATGGCGGAGTTGAGACCGGCGGCGTTGGACGACTACGGACTGGCGCCGGTGCTACGATGGTATACGGAACAATTCGTCAATCGCGCGGGTGTGGCAACGACCGTGATCGAGGAAGGACCGCCTCGCCGGCTGCTGCCGGTCGTGGAAGAGGCACTGTTCCGCATCGCTCAGGAGGCGCTCACGAACGTGGCCAAATATGCCCGGGCCGAGACGGCTACCGTGACGCTCGGAACCACGCCTCCAGCCATCCGCCTCACCATCGCGGATGACGGCTGCGGGTTTGATCCGACAGCGGATTGGAAGCCCGCGAGGGATCATGGCTGGGGGCTGATGATCATGCGGGAGCGGGCTGCGGCGGTGGGCGCGGAGTTAACGGTCGAATCGGCACCGGGACGCGGGACCCAGGTCATCGTGACGTTGAGGAGTGATCCGCTATGACGACGGTGGTCCTGGCGGACGATCACGCGGTGGTGCGTGATGGCCTGCGCGTTCTCTTGGAGGCGCAGTCCGACATCAGTGTCGTGGGGGACGCGCCAAACGGTCGGGAGGCCGTACGCCTGACGCTGCAACTGCGTCCGGACGTGGTGATCATGGATATCGCCATGCCCGAGTTGAACGGCATCGAGGCGACGCAGCAGATTCACGACGCGTCTGCCTCGACGCAGGTATTGATTCTTTCGATGCATTCGACCACCGAGCATATCTTTCGGGCGCTGCAGGCCGGGGCGCGGGGTTATCTGCTGAAGGATTCGGCCGGCACCGAGGTCGTGGACGCAGTGCGGGTCGTGCATGCGGGCCGGCGCTACCTCAGCCAGAAGATCGCGTCCACGGTGATCGACGACTACATCTCCGAGCGCCAGGGCGCGAGCCCGCTGGACAGCCTGAGCAATCGCGAGCGCCAAATCCTGCAACTGGTGGCGGAGGGGAAATCGAGCGCCGAGGCCGCGGCGGCGCTGTTTCTGTCTCCCAAGACGGTGGACACCTATCGCAGCCGGATGATGCTGAAGCTGGGCATCTCCGACTTGCCTAGCCTGGTCAAATTCGCGATCCAGCACGGCGTGACGCAACTCGACTGAACGCCAGCATCCCGAGGCCGTCGGGAAAACCTGACAGGAACTGTCATGGAAACCCGACAGCGAGACATGGGGGATCAGCAGAAAGTGCGTCAGATGTGGCTGCGCTCGAGCTCGCTCGAGCCGGTGCATCCCGCGGCGCGACGCTCTGGCCGCGGAATGCGCTGCTGCGCACACACAGGATTGCCCGGAGGACAGCATGATCGATGTATTGCACCACGACTCATCGGCAGTACCGTTACGCGCCGCACATTCCACCGACGCGAATCGCCGTCGCTTCCTGCTGGCGTTCGGCGCGGGCGCCGCGGGTGCTGCATCGGCGTCGGCGCTCGCCGCAACACCGGTGGCGATTGTCGCGCCGGCGGAAGCGAAGCCCGAAGCGCAGGGGTATCGGGAGACCGAGCACGTGCGTCGTTACTACGCAACGACGCGTCTCTGATCGCAACCGGCTCCCCGATCGGGGTGTTGGCGCCGAATCCGCACCTACGCATCTCTTCAGCAGGAGAAGCATCATGCTGCTCACGCGCAAGTCCGACTCCACCCGCGTCGCCGGCCCGCGGCTTTACCGCGACCTCGGCGCGAGGATCGCGACGCTGGATCGGCGCGCCTTCCTGAAGCGTTCGGGGA
>JALYSS010000017.1 GCA_030854685.1 Pseudomonadota bacterium
CTCGGCGTATTCCGCGTGCATCAGGGAACCGTGACGCGCGACACGCAGCTATTCGTCGGCGACGGGCGCAAGCCGTTCAAGGTCGGTCACCTGTTCATGCTGCAGGGCGGCAAGTACATCGAGATCGATCGTGCGGTGCCGGGCGATCTCGCCGCCGTCGCGAAAGTCGAGGAGATCGTGTTCGACTGCGTGCTGCACGACTCGCACGAGGAAGATCACATCCACATGCGTCCGCTCGTATTCCCGGTGCCGATGCACGGCTTCGCCATCACGCCGAAACGGCGTGGCGACGAGCAGCGGATCTCCGACGTGCTGCACAAGATGATCGCCGAAGATCCGACGCTGGTCGTCGCGCACGATCCGATGGTAAACGAAACGGTGCTGCGCGGGCTCGGCGAATTGCACTTGCGGTCCGTATTCGAGCGGATGGCAAACCAGTTCAAGCTCGAAGTGGAGACGCGCCCGCCGCGCGTGCCGTATCGCGAGACGGTCACCGCGAAGGCCGAAGGCCACCATCGCCACAAGAAGCAGACCGGTGGCGCCGGGCAATTCGGCGAGGTGTATCTGCGCATCGAGCCGATGCCGCGCGGTGGCGGCTTCGAATTCGTCGATCAGGTGAGGGGTGGTGCGATTCCCAACACGCTGATTCCCGCCGTTCAAAAGGGTGTCGAGCAGGTGCTGGGCACGGGGCCGGTCGCAGGATTCCCGATGCAGGATGTGCGCGTCATTGTCTACGACGGCAAATACCACCCTGTCGATTCGAAGGAAGTGGCGTTCGTCGCGGCCGGCCGCAAGGCATTCCTCGACGCGATCGCCAAGGCGCGGCCGATCGTGCTTGAGCCGATCGTCGGCGTCGAGATCAACTGCCCGGCCGACACGATGGGCGACGTGGCCGGCGATTTGTCGTCGCGCCGCGGTCAGGTGACGGGCACGCAGACGATGCAGGCCGGCATGCTCGCCGTCAACGGACTTGCGCCGCTGTCGGAACTCGACGGGTACGCCGCGCGATTGAAATCGATGACCGGCGGGCACGGCGCGTGGACCATGTCGCTCTCGCACTACGAGCAGGCGCCGCCGAACCTGCAGAACGAGCTCTCAACCGAGTACGCGAAGCATCGGCGGCACGAGGAGGAGTAGCGGCGCGCCTCGCCCGGCCCTCTACCCGCGCGCGGGAGAGGGAGACAAGCGAAAGCGAGGCGGGGGTGGTGAGGATGGTGACTCAAAACTCGTACTCCAGCTGCGCGCGCAATGTACGCGCGGGTGCCGCGCCCGACGCCTTGAACAGCAGCGCCGCGTCGTACTTCAGCGCCTGCCGTCCGCCGAGGTTGAATTTCCCGAAGATCGCCGGACCGACGACATGCTGTTGTTCGTGCCCCGTGGCCCAATCATTCCACTGGCCCACTTCGCCGAAGCCCTGTGCGCCGAACTCGAACGCCGGCCGCCAGCGATACTTGAGCTGCCATTGGTAACCGAGCTCGGTCACTTCCGGGGCGGCGGATCGGTAGTGGCGCTCGAGCAGCACGTTGACGTTCGCCTGCATCGTTCCGAAGTCCTTCTGCAGCAACGGTCCGAGCCGTAATTCGTCGCCGTCGGCGCGATTCCGCGGACGCTCAATCTCGACGAGCAGGCCGAGATCCGCGAAATACTGTCCCGGCTCCGTCAACTGGAACCGGTTTTCCCACTCGAACGCGTCGAATCGCGTCGCGTCGCCGCGATTCCATTTTCCGTAGATCTCGGTGAACCACCACGGTGTCACTCCGTAACCGAACGCCAGCGAGGCGGCGGAGTGTCGATTGGCGTCGCTTGCCGTGGCGGTTCCGAGCCGCAATTCGATTTCGCGCTCGCCGTACTCGACGGCCGGTGTCGCGACATAATCGTCCGGGTCGGCGTGGGCGACGGGTGCGAACCAGACGAGGGTCAGCAGTGCAAGACGCACAGGCAATCGTTTTGTATGACACCCCCGCGCTTGCTGCTCACGCCGCTGCGCTGTCCCCAAGGGGGCCGGATTCGCGCCTCGGGGCGGCCCGGCGGCGCTCATTGCGCGACCACCGCACCCTGCGCGGTCGACGCGTTGAATTCCCCCATGAATGGATAGCGGCCCGCGGAGAGCGGCCCGATGAAGAGCGTTGCCTTTGACTTGCCAGGAATCACCTTTTCGCGATTCAGCGCGTGGCTATCGAACTCTTCCGGCCCGGCATCCTGGTTGTCGACGACGAGCTTGACCTTCACGTTCGCCGGCACCCGGATTTCGGCCGGCGTGAACCGGTGGTCGCGAATCGTCAGCGCGAATTCGGGTTCATCGGCGGCCTGCGCGGCGCCGGCGGCCACCAGGCATGCGATCGATACAAGGCGGGCGATCACCCTCTGCTCCATGGTATGTCTGAATGCAGATGATAACCATTCTCATTTAGATTTTGCAAGCCCATTCGACCGCCGGCTTCGTACCGAGCCGAAGGTTATGGATCAGCGGCGCGGCGAACGCAGATCCTGCGCACGCAGTTCATGGCGCCACAGGAGTGTCCCTTTCTGGTCGTAGCTTTCGAGCGTGATACGGCGTGCCTTGGCGGGGCCAGTCAGGCGAATCAAGCCGAATTGTCGCTTGCCGACGAGCGTCCCGGGAACGAGATCGGCGTTCGTCTGCTCGGCGTTGTCGGGGTTCTCCCATGGCCGCGACGTCAACGGACTCGACGTGAACTCGTAGAGCGGATACGCGCCCGGCCGGTCGATGCGCAGCAACTCGGAGAAATGCCGGTCGCCGGTGGCGAACATCACGCCGTCGACGCGTTGCGCGGTGAGCCAGTCGGCGAACGACTTTTGCTCGTACGAGTAGTGGTTGAACCCCTCGAAGCGGTCGACGCGGTTCCACATCTGCGAGCCGTTGACGACGAGCTTGAGCGCCGCGTGCGAATAGACGAGCGCGTTCTGCAGCCACGCGAGCTGCTGCATCCCGAACATCGTCTTGCCCGGCGCGTCGTTGAGCTTGTTCGCGGAGCGATACCAGCGGTCGTCGAGCAGGAAGAGGTCGACGTCGCCCCATCGCGCGCGTCCGAAGATGCCCGGCACGCCGGGAAGCCCATAGCTCGGGTTCGCCCAGTAGCGCGAAAAGAGCGCGAGCGACTCGCCTTTCAGCCCATACGACATGTCGGCGTCGTTGGGCCCGTAATCGTGGTCGTCCCAGATCGCGAGCTGCGGCGCCGCAACCAGCAGGCGCTGCAACGACGGATTCGCACGCTGGCGCCGATAGCGCGCCGCCATCGACGCCGGGTCGAGCTCGTCGGGCGGCTGGAAATACAGGTTGTCGCCCATCCAGACCATCAGGTCGGGCGCCTTCGCCGCGATCGCGTCGAAAATCTCGTAGCCGCCGCCGTAGGTGCTCGCATTCCAGGGCGCTTCCGCGGCCGCCAGGAAAAAGCACGAGCCGATGGCGATCATGATGTCCGGCGCGTTTTCGCCGGCGGTCCAGTACGGTTGCGCCCGCACGGCGCCCTCGCGTCGCTCGCCATCGCCGTCGATCGCATACGTCGCCCGCGCACCGGGCCGGAGCCCGGTCAGCCGCGCGAGCACGATGTCGTCGTTCGCCGTGCTCGCGTCGAGCGTCACTGCATGATCGAGCCCGTCCTGCTCGGTACGCCATTGGATGCGGATCGGCCCCGGCGCTTCCGCCTGCACCCACACGAGCGCGCTCGTGTAATCGGCGTAGCCGTGCATGACGACGAGCCGCGCGTCGACCGTAGACGCGGTCGACAGCAGCGCGACGACGACGCAGAACGCTACGCGGGAACGGATCGGGTAATGGGCCGGAAGCACGGGCGGGCGCCGCTTGCGACGTGGCCGGAGCATGGGTTGGCGAAGGCGCTCGATTGTGCCGATATCCCCCGCACATTACAATCGTGGGTGTGGGCGAATCGGTGAACCTCACACATCATTTCCTGATCGCCATGCCGGCGATGGCGGACCCCCATTTCGCCCATTCGCTGACGTATGTGTGCGAACACAATTCCGAAGGCGCGCTCGGCATCGTCATCAACAAGCCGATCGACATGACGCTCTCCGCGCTCTTCGAGCAGATCGAAATTCCCCTCGCCGATCTCGCGCTTCGCCAGACGCCGGTGCATTTCGGCGGTCCGGTGCAGCTCGATCGCGGCTTCGTGCTCCATCGGCCGCTCGGCAACTGGCAATCGACGCTCGCGATCCACGACGGACTCGGGCTCACGACGTCGAAGGACGTCCTCGAGGCGGCCGGGCGCGGCGAAGGACCGAAGGACATGTTCGTGTCGCTCGGCTACGCCGGCTGGCAGGCGGGACAACTCGAGGAGGAGCTCGCGCAGAACGCGTGGCTCACCGTCGAAGCCGATCCCGACGTGCTGTTCGAAATGCCGGCCGAGCGCCGGCTTCCCGCCGCGGTGCGCCTGCTCGGCATCGACATCTCGCGGCTCTCCGATACCGTCGGTCACGGGTGAGCGGCGCGTGCGCCACGAAGCCGGACGCGACTGTGCTCGCGTTCGATTTCGGCACGCGACGAATCGGCGTCGCCATCGGCAATACGTTGACGCGCACCGCCCGACCGCTGCGGACGATCGATGCCACGAGTGCGGGCGTTCGGTTTGCATCGATCGCCGCGTTGCTCGACGAATGGCGACCGGAACAGCTCGTCGTCGGGTTGCCAGTGCACGCCGACGGCACGGAGCATGCGATGACGGCGCGTGCGCGCGACTTCGCGGGCGACCTCGAACGACGATTTGCGCGCCCCGTGGCGCTGGTCGACGAGCGCTACACGAGCGAGCTTGCGAGGCAGGCGCTCGCGGCGTCCGGACGTGGCGGGCGCGCGGATCGCGGCCTCACCGACCAGGTCGCCGCGCAGACGATTCTCCAATCGTGGTTCGACGAGCGGCATGAGCCCTGACGACACATTGCCCGACGCGGAAGCGCTGCTCCTGGCGCTCGTCGACCGAATGCGGGGCGCCGTTGCACACGATGCGGCGCTCGTCGGCATCTACTCGGGCGGCGCGTGGCTCGCGGAGCGACTCGCCGAGCGACTTGCCGGGTCGCATCCGCTCGGCTTCATCGACGTGTCGTATTACCGCGACGATTACGCGCTGTCGGGGCTCAAGCCGAACACCCGGCGTACGGCGCTCCCGTTCGACGTCTCGGGTGCTTCGATCGTGCTTGTCGACGACGTGCTTTACACCGGCCGGAGCGTGCGCGCGGCGATCAACGAACTGTTCGATTTCGGCCGACCCGAGTGCATCGAGCTCGCCGTCCTCGTCGACCGCGGCGGTCGCGAGTTGCCGATCGAGGCGACGTACACCGGCGCGCGGCTCGCGGTCGCGCGGAACCTTTCGATCGTGCTGTCGCGCGACCCCGGCGGAACGCTCTCGCTCGGGATCGAGCCCGTCACCGGCGTCGATTAGAGTCAGGTGCTGCGCATGATCCGAAATCCGCAGCTGAACCCGAACGGCGAGCTCACGCATCTGTTGACGCTCGAAGGCCTGCCGGCCGCGATCATCACGCACATCCTCGACACCGCGAAGCCCTTCGTCTCGATCGCCGAGCGCGAGGTGAAGAAAGTGCCGCTGCTGCGCGGCAAGGCAATGTTCAACCTGTTCTTCGAGAACTCGACGCGCACGCGCACGACGTTCGAGATCGCCGCGAAGCGCCTGTCCGCCGACGTGATCAACCTCAACATTGGCGCCTCGTCGGCGTCGAAGGGCGAGACGCTGCTCGACACCGTCGACAACCTGTGCGCGATGAACGCCGACCTGTTCGTCGTGCGCCATTCGCAGTCGGGTGCGCCGCACCTCATCGCTTCGCACCTCACGGCGACCGGCCGGTCGCACGTGCACGTCGTCAATGCCGGCGATGGGCGCCATTCGCATCCGACGCAGGGGTTGCTCGACCTCTACACGATCCGGCATTACAAGCAGGACTTTCGCGCGCTGACCGTCGCGATCGTCGGCGACGTGCTGCATTCGCGTGTCGCGCGCTCGCTGATCCACGGCCTGACGACGATGCAGGTGCCGCGGGTGCGCGTCATCGCGCCGCGCACGCTGTTGCCCACACGGGTCGAGTCGCTCGGCGTCGAGGTGTTCAACGACATGCGCGAGGGCTTGAGCGGCTGCGACGTTGTCGTCATGCTGCGGCTGCAGAACGAACGGATGAAAGGCGCGCTGCTGCCGTCGGCTGGCGAGTATTTCAAGCACTACGGCCTGACGAGCGACAAGCTGGCGCTTGCCAAACCCGACGCGATCGTCATGCATCCGGGACCGATGAATCGCGGCGTCGAGATCGAGTCGCCGGTTGCCGACGGCGCCCGCTCGGTGATCCTGCCGCAGGTCACGTTCGGCATCGCGGTGCGCATGGCGGTGTTGAGCATCGTCGCGGCGAACTGACGGGATTCGCGTGAAGATCGAAATCCGCAACGGGCGCCTGATCGATCCTGCGCAAGCGCTCGATCGCAGCGCCTCACTTTTCATCGAAGCGGGATCGATCGCGAACATCGGGGAAGCGCCGCGCGATTGGCGGCCGGACCGCGTCATCGACGCCGCGCATTGCGTCGTCAGTCCGGGGCTCGTCGATCTTGCCGCACGGCTGCGCGAGCCCGGGCTCGAGTACAAGGCGACGCTCGAATCCGAGCTGGCCGCCGCCGCGGCCGGTGGCGTCACCAGTCTTTCATGCCCACCCGACACCGATCCCCCGCTCGACGAGCCGGGCCTCGTCGAGATGCTGAAGCACCGCGCGCGGGTGATCGGACAGGCGCACGTCTATCCGGTCGGTGCGCTGACGGTGGGCCTGCTGGGGACGACGCTGACCGAGATGGGCGAGCTCGCCGAAGCCGGCTGCGTCGCGTTCTCGCAAGCCGACGTTCCGCTCCACGATTCGCTGATGCTGCTGCGCGCTTTGCAGTACGCCGGGACGTTCGGGCATCGCGTCTGGCTGCGTCCGCAGGATCACTATCTCGCGTTCGGCGGTGTCGCGCACGACGGCGAAGTCGCGACACGCCTCGGCCTGCCGGCGATTCCGGTCGCGGCGGAGACGATCGCATTGGCGAAGATCTTCGGTCTCGTGCGCGCGACGGGCGTCGGCGTGCACCTGTGCCGGTTGTCGTCGGCGGAGGGCGTGACGATGGTGCGCGGTGCGAAGCAGGAGGGACTGCCGATCACCTGCGACGTCGGCGTGCATCATCTGCACCTATGCGACGTCGACATCGGCTGGTTCGACGCGCAGGCGAACCTGATGCCGCCGCTGCGCGGCACGCGCGATCGCGACGCATTGCGCCGCGCGGCGATCGACGGCACGATCGATGCGATCTGCTCGGACCATGCGCCGGTCGACGACGACGGCAAGCAGGTGCCGTTCGCCGAGGCCGAGCCTGGCGCGACGGGACTGGAACTGCTGTTGCCGCTGACGCTCAAATGGGCGACCGAGGACAAGGTGCCGCTCGTCGATGCGATGGCGCGGATCACGACGAGGCCGGCTGCGATACTCGGTCTTGCGCCGCCGTCGCTTGCGAAGGGTAGCGCCGCGGATGTATGCGTTTTCGATCCCGCGGCGGCATGGACGGTTCGCCCTGACGCGCTGCGCAGCCAAGGCAAGAACACGCCGTTCCTGGGCCTCGAAGTGATGGGCAAGGTCCGCTGGACGCTGCTCACCGGGCGTGTCGTTCACGAAAGCTGAGCCGCCATGCCATCGACGTGCGATTTACGTTCTCCGCATGCGGCCCATCGTGTAGAACTCGTCGTTCGGGCGCATTGCGATCAGGTTCGCCATCCGGTTCGACAACGCGACGAAGGTGGCGATCGCGCCGATGTCCCGGATGTCCTGGTCGGGAAAGCCCTGCTCGTGCAGCGCCGCGAAATCGGCGTCGTCGAGCTCCACACTGCGCTGCGCGACCTTTGAGGGTGCGCGCGGATGTCGTGCGGCCACTCGACGAGCGACGCGACCGGATAGCGGCTGATCGGTGCATTCATTCGCGTACCCTGGAGTGCATGCGCAATCGAGAACCGTAATGCCAATCCGGTTTGCGCTCGTTCCGCAATCATCAACGCGCATATTCGAAGCGAGGAGCCGAACGCCTCGTGCACCCTCACGATAACGAGCCCCGAGCGAAGGCGACATGGGCGGGGCCTCGAGCCATGCCATCCGCCGGCCCGCGATCGCGCATTCGCAGAGGCTACCGGCGCTCGCTCATTACCACGGCGACGACGGCGCCGGAGGCGAAGGTGACCATGGCTATGGTAACGATCGCCCAGACGGCACCGAACAGGTCGGTGATGACGCCCGCTGACAACGCACCGACCGCGTAGCCCATATCGCGCCAGAACCGATAGACGCTGAGCGAGCGCGCGCGCCACGAGGGATGGGACGTGTCGGAGACCGAGGCGATGAGCGTCGGATAGACCATCGCCGTGCCGAGCCCGA
>JALYSS010000171.1 GCA_030854685.1 Pseudomonadota bacterium
CATCGCGCTTCGCCGCGTCCTTCGCCAGCAGCCACGGCTGTGCGGCGTCGAATGCCCCGTTGATGCGATCGGCGATCCGCATGACGTCGCGCAACACTCTGCCGAATTCCCGCGCGTCGTAATTCGCGCGCGCCGCCTCGGCGTCCGCTTGCGCGATCGTCAGGCGATTGGCGTGGTCGTGTTCGGATTCCGCGGACGTCCCGAGCGCCCCTTCGAAATAGCGCGTGATGAAATTCGCCGCACGGCTCGCGATGTTGACGTACTTGCCGATGAGGTCGCTGTTGACGCGGGCGACGAAGTCGTCCGGGCTGAAGTCCACATCCTCGACCTTCGCGTTGAGCTTGGCGCCGATGTAGTAACGCAACCACTCGGGATCGAGTCCCAGCTCGATGTAGCGCTGCGGGGAAATGCCGGTGCCGCGCGACTTCGACATCTTGTCGCCGCCGAGCGTGATGAGGAAGCCGTGCACGAAGACGTTGGTGGGCGTCTTTCGTCCGGAGAAATGTAGCATCGCCGGCCAGAACAGCGTGTGGAAGTAGACGATGTCCTTGCCGATGAAATGATATTGCTCGACGGCGGGATCGGCCAGGAATTCGTCGAAGCTGCGCGCATCGCCGAGCGCGCGTGCGGCGCCGGAATCGAAATGCTTCTTCAGCGCGGCGAGGTAGCCGATCGGCGCATCGAGCCAGACGTAGAAATACTTCGGCGGGGCGCTTTCCGGCTGATCGGGAATCTCGATGCCGAAATACGGCGGGTCCCTCGATATGTCCCAGTCGGCGAGCCGCTTGCCGTCGTCACCGAGCCATTCCTGCACCTTGTTGAACACTTCGGGCTGCAGCGATTGCCCCGGTGCGGGCGCCGCTGTCCAATGCTTCAGGTACTCCGCGACCTCCGGCGCTGACAACCGGAAGAACAGATGCTCCGATTCGCGCATTTCGGGCCGCGCTCCCGTCAGCGTCGAATACGGATCGATCAGGTCGGTGGGCGCGTAGGTCGAGCCGCACACCTCGCACGTATCGCCGTACTGGTCCTTCGCGCCGCATTTCGCACACGTGCCCTTGATGTAGCGGTCGGGCAGGAACATGCCCTTGATGGGGTCGTAGAACTGCGCGATCGTCCGCGTCGCGATCAGGCCGCGGCGGTCGAGCGCCCGGAAGATCGATTGCGCGAGTTCGACGTTCTCCGGCGAATGCGTCGAATACGTCGTGTCGAAGCTGATGCGGTAGCGCCCCCAGTCCTGCCGATGCGATTCGCCGACGCGCTCGATCAGTGCCTCCGGCGTGATGCCGTCGCTTTCCGCCTTCAGCATGATCGGCGCGCCGTGCGTATCGTCGGCGCAGACGAAGTGCACCGTATGTCCTTGCATCCGCTGGAAGCGCACCCAGATGTCCGCCTGGATGTACTCCATGATGTGGCCGATGTGGAACGGCCCATTGGCGTACGGTAGCGCCGTCGTCACGAACAGCGTGCGGGACGGGGCGGCGGACATGCGGGTTCTGGATAAGAGGCGGGGCGAGGAGCCGTAAATTCTAGCAAACGGATGCGTTGGCCCCGGCCGAGCCGCGGCGGAAGACTAGAATAAGCAGTTATCCGCGCAGCCAGTTTTCGCGTGGCAGAACCGAAAGCAGAGGAAGCAATGACGGTAACCGAGAAAGACGTCCAGGAGTGCCTGCGACAGGTCGTCGACCCGAATATCGAGCGCGACTTCGTCTCCGCGAAGTCGGTGAAAAAGATCGGCGTCGATGGTGGAAATGTCGCCATCGACATCCAGCTCGGCTATCCCGCCCGCAGCCAGCACGAGTCGTTGAAGCGCCTGGTGCACGACGCCGTCGCGCGATTGCCCGGCGTTTCCCGCGTGAGCGTCACGATTGCGCAGCGCACGACGCCGCACGCGGTGCAACGCGGCGTCAAGCTCGTGCCGGGCGTGAAGAACATCGTCGCCGTCGCGAGCGGGAAGGGCGGCGTCGGCAAATCGACGACGGCCGTCAATCTTGCGCTGGCACTCGCCGCGGAAGGAGCGAGCGTCGGCGTGCTCGACGCGGACATTTATGGACCGTCGCAGCCGATGATGCTCGGGCTGGTCGGCCGCCCCGAATCCAAGGATGGCAAGACGCTCGAGCCGATGGAAGCCTACGGCGTGCAGGCGATGTCGATCGGCTTCCTGATCGATACCGACACGCCGATGGTGTGGCGCGGGCCGATGGTCACGCAGGCGCTCGAGCAGTTGCTGAAGGACACGAACTGGCGCGACATCGACTTCCTGATCGTCGACATGCCGCCCGGCACCGGCGACATCCAGCTCACGCTGTCGCAAAAGGTGCCGGTCACCGGAGCAGTCATCGTCACCACGCCGCAGGACATCGCGCTGATCGATGCGCGCAAGGGTCTCAAGATGTTCGAGAAGGTCGGCGTCCCGATCGTCGGCATCGTGGAAAACATGTCGATCCACATCTGTTCGAATTGTGGATACGCCGAGCACATCTTCGGCGAAGGCGGCGCCGCGCGGATGTGCGAGGACTACAACGTTCCGTTCCTCGGCAGTCTGCCGCTCGATATCCATATTCGCGAGCAGGCCGACTCGGGCCGGCCCACGGTGATCGCGGATCCCGACGGCCCCGTGGCGCAGGCGTACAAGGCCATCGCGCGCAAGGTCGCGATTTCGGTGGCGAAGAAAGCCGAGGACTTCTCGGCGAAATTCCCGAGCATCGTCATCCAGAACACGTGACGCACGCGCTGCTCGCGCGATGCGGGCCCAAGCCGGCGGACCGATTCTGGCTTGACTGGCGTGAACGTTATGGCTAACATAGCCAGATGAAGACCGCGACGATTTCGCACGCGAAGAATCATCTCTCCGAGCTCCTCGCTGGAGTCAAGCGGGGGGAGAGCGTACTCATCCTCGAGCGTGATCGCCCGATTGCCCGCCTCGTGCCTGTCGAGCGTGATGACGACGAGCGTCTGGCGGACCTGGAACGGCGCGGCATCATCCGGCGCGCGGCGCGTCCACCTCGCAAGACCCTTCCGCCTCCTATCGACTGGCCGGCGGGCGATAGCCTTCTCGACGCTCTCCTGCGCGATCGCGAAGAAGCCCGGAACTGATGCGGTTCTGGGATGCGTCCGCATTGGTCCCGCTGCTGATTCCGGAACGCGCCAGCGGGATC
>JALYSS010000175.1 GCA_030854685.1 Pseudomonadota bacterium
CGAGACCCCCGAGAGCGAGACCCCCGAGAGCGAGACCCCTGAGAGCGAGATCCCGGAGAGCGAGATCCCAGCGAGCGAGACCGCGGCACGTCGGGTGACCCTCGCATCCGAGCCGATCGATGTTCGCGTGCGTAATCGAGCAGGTCGCTTCGAGTGGAAGCCGCGCAAACCGCTCCGCGAAAGGCCACAGGCGTTGTATGGCGTTGCGATCCTGCTGTTGCTGCTCGCGCTGGTGGCGCAGGCGGTGTTCGAGTACCGCGGCACGCTGGCCGCGCACGCGCCGTTCACCCGGCCTCTTTTGCAAGGCGCATGCGATCTGCTCGGTTGCACGATTGATCCCTTGCGCGATTCGGCAGCGCTGTCGATCGACGCTTCCGACCTGCAGGCGGATCCGGCGCATCGCGGCCTGCTGCTGTTGAGCGCAACGCTTCGCAATCGCGCGCTCTACCCGATCGCTTATCCCGATCTCGAATTGACCTTGACCGATTCCTCGGATCAGGTCGTCGTGCGCCGGGCGTTTCACCCCACGGACTACATCGGTGGCACGTCCAATCCCGCAGCCGGCATTCCTGGAAACGGTGAAAAGGTCGTCAGACTTTTCATCGACGCGAGTGCGACGTCGCAGGCGGGGTACCGTCTCTATCTGTTTTATCCCTGACGGGGCGGGGCGTGTTGCACCAGAATCAAGCCGCGGCTATAGTCGTTGCCCCCGTTTGGTGCGCGGCCACGCGCCTGTCCGGAGCCGATGCACCGTTTACGCCGAGCAAACAATGAGTTGCGAGACATCTGATCGTGGCATGCAACTGGCTAACTCTGTTCGCATCCCGAAGTGGCCCGCGACCTGTCGTTCCGTCACTCGACCCTGGAGACCCTTCGCATGAGCGCGACCGCAGCCGATGTGCTGAAAATGATCAAGGACAAGGAGGTCAAGTTCGTCGACCTTCGCTTCACCGATACGCGCGGCAAGGAGCAGCACGTCTCGGTCCCCGCGAAAGCGTTCGACGCCGACAAGTTCGAATCGGGTCATGCGTTCGACGGTTCGTCGATCGCCGGATGGAAGGGCATCCAGGCGTCGGACATGCTGCTGATACCGGATCCCTCGACGGCGAACCTCGATCCATTCATGGATGAGGCGACGCTGCTCCTGACCTGCGACGTAATCGAGCCTACGGATGGCAAGGGGTACGAACGGGATCCGCGTTCGCTCGCGAAGCGCGCCGAGGCGTATCTCAAGTCGACGGGACTCGGCGACGTTTCGTATTTCGGCCCCGAGCCCGAGTTCTTCATATTTGATTCGGTCGAGTGGTCCGTCGACATGTCGGGCAGTTATTGCAAGATCTTTTCGTCCGAGGCGTCGTGGTCGTCGTCGGAGCGATTCGAAGGCGGGAACATGGGTCACCGTCCCTCGATCAAGGGGGGCTACTTCCCCGTGCCTCCGGTCGACTCGCTGCAGGACATTCGCTCGGCGATCTGCATCGCGCTCGATCAGATGGGCGTCGAAGTCGAGGTCCATCACCACGAAGTGGCGAATGCGGGGCAGTGCGAAATCGGCACGAAGTTCGCGCCGCTCGTGCAGCGCGCGGACTGGCTGCAGATCCTCAAGTACTGCGTGCACAACACCGCGCACGCGTATGGCAAGACCGCGACATTCATGCCGAAGCCGATCGTCGGCGACAACGGTTCGGGCATGCACGTGCACCAATCGGTGTGGAAGGACGGCAGGAACCTGTTCGCCGGCGAAGGCTACGCCGGACTTTCGGAGTTCGCCCTCTATTACATCGGCGGAATCATCAAGCACGCGAAGTCGCTCAATGCGATCACGAACCCCGGCACGAACTCGTACAAGCGGCTCGTGCCCGGATTCGAGGCACCGATCAATCTCGCGTATTCGGCGCGCAATCGCTCCGCTGCCTGCCGGATTCCCTACGTAAGCAGTCCGAAGGGGCGGCGCGTCGAAGTACGTTTCCCGGATCCGACCTGCAATCCGTACCTGGGCTTCTCGGCCATGCTGATGGCGGGCCTCGACGGCGTGCAGAACAAGATCCATCCCGGCGATCCGATGGACAAGAACCTGTACGACCTGGCACCCGAGGAAGCCGCGAAGGTGCCGCATCCGTGCGCGTCGCTCGACGAGGCGCTCGCGAGCCTCGACGGCGACCGCGAGTTCATGACCCGCGGTGGCGTGTTCACCGACGACATGATCGATGCGTACATCGAGCTCAAGATGGAGGAGGTCACGCGCTTCCGCATGACGACGCACCCGATCGAATTCGAGATGTACTACAGCCTCTGATTTGCGTGGCTCCGCTGGGGGAGATGATGCACCCTGCAGCGGGCTGCTAAACTCGGGTGGATGACACGACGTGACCCATCGCTTGCTTCCCGGAGGCACGGCATTGCGACGATCGTCGGCATGGCCATCGTTGCCGCGCTTGCGATGCCGGCTGCGCACGCGACGATCTGCAAGTACGTCGATGCCGACGGCAACGTTGTCTATTCGAACGTCGCACCGGGGAAGGGGCTGCGGAAGCTTTCGTGCGAAATCGCCGACGATACGCCCCGTCGGGCGAGCGACAGCAGCGGCAAGTCGTCCGCGACGCCTTCGAGCTTTCCGCGGGTCGAGCCCGAAACGCAGAAGAGCCGCGACGACATGCGCCGCAAGGTGCTTGGCGACGAGCTGGCGAGCGAGGAGAAGCTCCTCGGCGAGGCCCGCGACGCGTACGGCAACGGCGCGCCGCCGCCGCTGGCCGGCGAGCAGAACGATGCCGAGAAGTACCGCCAGCGCATCGCGCGGCTACGCCAGGCGGTGCAGGTCCACGAGCGCAACGTCGAGGCGCTTCGCAAGGAAATCGCGACGACGCATTGAGGGTCATCGCGCGCCCGCGCGCGGCGCGAATCGACGATGCGCCCGTCGGTGAAGCGGCGTCTCTTTTCGGGTTCGACGCTGGTCGAACCGCCGCCGATCGGCGAGCGCGCGCTCGAGTTGCTCGCGACCGCCGTGCTGCTTCTGGACGACGCGCGCCGCGTCGTCTACGCGAACCCGGCTGCCGAGAACCTGTTCGAATTGTCGCGACGGAAGTTCGCGGGTCGCACGCTCGCCGAACTCTTCGATGCGTGCCCGACGCTCGAGGCAGCGATCGACAAGGCGATCGGCGGTGGCGCGTCGTACACCGAGCAGGAGCTGGAACTCGCGCCGTCCGGCAGGCCGCAGCTGCACCTCGCGTGCACGGTATCGCCGGTCGATGCGGGCGAGGCGGCGCTGGTGCTCGAGTTGCGGCGCATCGACCGGCAGCTGAAGATCGCGCGCGAGGAACGGCTCCTGGAACAGCAACAGGCGAATCGCGAATTGATTCGCAGCCTGGCGCACGAAATCAAGAATCCGCTCGGTGGCATTCGCGGCGCCGCGCAGTTGCTCGAGCGCGAGCTCGATCGCGCGACGCTCGTCGAATACACGCAGGTGATCATCACCGAAGCGGATCGGCTGCGCGCGCTCGTCAACCGGCTCCTCGGGCCGCACCGGGCGCCCGCGTACCAGCGGATGAACGTGCACGAAGTGCTGGTGCGCGCGAAGGGAGTCGTGCAGGCCGAGTTTCCGGCGATTCCGATCATCTGCGATTTCGACAGCAGCCTGCCGGAGTTCGACGCCGATCACGAGCAGCTGATGCAGGCTGCGCTCAACATCGTCAGGAACGCGGCGCAGGCGCTGGCCGGCAGCCCGATCGCGGTGCCGGAAATCCGCCTGGTCACGCGCGTTGCGCGTGGCGTGACGCTCGCGAAGCGCCGTCACCGCCTCGCGGTGTCGATCACCGTCGAAGACAACGGCCCCGGCGTGCTGGAGGCGATTCGCGACCGGATCTTCTTCCCGCTCGTATCCGGCCGCGAAGGCGGGAGCGGTCTCGGCCTCACCATCGCGCAGACATTGATCACGCAGCACGGCGGCACGATCGAATGCCTGAGCGCGCCGGGACGCACGGTCTTCGCCGTGTTGCTGCCGCTTCGCGTTGCACCGGCAGCCAACGGAGTCCTGCCATGAACGCGATCCCGGAAGCGATGCGAGCGACCCCGACGACCGAGCGCGGCGATGCCGTCTGGGTCGTCGACGACGATCGCTCGATCCGCTGGGTGCTCGAGAAGGCGCTCGCCCGCGAAGGCATTCCGCACCAGACGTTTTCGTCCGCCTACGAAGTGCGGCAGGCGCTTGCACTGAACGAGCCGCAGGTGCTGGTCTCCGACATCCGCATGCCGGGCGAGTCGGGGCTGGCGCTTTTGACCGAAGTCAAGGAGCGTCATCCGCAGATCCCGATCATCATCATGACCGCATATTCGGACCTTGACAGCGCGGTCGCGGCCTTCCAGGGAGGCGCGTTCGAGTATCTGCCGAAGCCGTTCGACGTCGATCATGCGCTCGCGCTCATTCGTCGCGCGGCGATCGAAACGCGGCAAGCACCTGCCACGGCGCCGCTCGCCGCCGGCGCGCCGGAAATCCTCGGCCAGGCGCCGGCGATGCAGGAAGTGTTTCGCGCGATCGGCCGCTTGTCGCAATCGACGGCGACCGTACTGGTCACGGGCGAGTCGGGCACCGGCAAGGAGCTCGTCGCGCGGGCATTGCATCGACACAGTTCCCGCGCCGCGGGTCCGTTTGTCGCAATCAACACCGCCGCGATTCCGAAAGACCTTCTCGAATCCGAATTGTTCGGGCACGAGCGCGGCGCGTTCACCGGCGCGCAGGGATTGCGGCGCGGCCGCTTCGAGCAGGCGGAGGGTGGAACGCTCTTCCTCGACGAGATCGGCGACATGCCCCCCGACCTGCAGGTGCGCCTGCTGCGCGTGCTGGCGGACGGCGAGTATTACCGCGTCGGCGGACACGCCGTGCAGCGCGCGACCGTTCGCATCATCGCCGCCACGCATCGCGACCTCGAAGAGCGCGCGCGGCAGGGATCGTTTCGCGAAGACCTGTTGCATCGACTCAACGTCGTGCGCCTGCGGTTGCCGCCGTTACGCGAACGTGCCGACGACATTCCACCGCTCGCGCGTCACTTCCTCGGGAAGAGCGCGCGCGATCTCGCCGTCGAGCCGAAGACGATCTCCGATGCGGCGATGCGCGCGCTCGCGGGATTCGCGTTCCCCGGCAACGTTCGGCAACTCGAGAACATTTGTCACTGGCTGACGGTGATGGCGCCCGGCCAGCGAGTGGAGATCGACGACCTGCCGCCCGAAGTGCGCGCGGGGACCGCCGATGCAGCCGTTGCGCGCGACAGCGATTGGGTCGAAGCGCTCGACCGCGAGCTCTCGCAATCGCTCGCGCGCGGCGCGCCTGGCGTGGGAGACCGACTACAGCGGGAATTCGAGTGTGCGCTGATCCGCGGCGCGCTCGCGCACACCGGCGGACATCGAATGGAAGCCGCCGTGCGCCTCGGCTGGGGCCGCAACACGCTGACGCGCAAGATCCGGGAGCTCGGGCTCGAAGACGAGCTGCGCAAGGGCGGCCGCGATCAGAAAGACCGCGTTGCCGAAGCGATACGGAAGCGCGAAATACGCGGCGAGGGTCGCGGGCAGGAACAGGAACAGCGGTGAGGCGAAGACCATCGGTATCGGAGACGATTCAGCCGGCCTTGGGTATCCGAGATGCATTTCGCGGTCTTCGGCACGCCGGGCGCGTCGAATGAAATGCATCTCCGACACCCATTACTTCGGATAGTCGTGCCCGGAGGCCGGCGGTGCGGCGTTGGCGTCCGGAGCCGCGGGTGCCGCCGCGGCGGCTTTCGGTGCGACGGCTGCAGGCGCTGCGCGCGCCGTTTGCCCGCGCAAAGGGGGCGCGCTTTTCGGATATCCCGCTTCGTCGAGCATCGCCTGCCAGCGTTCCTCGTTGTAACCCTGCATTACCTGCTTGTCGCCGATTTGCAGCACCGGCGCCGATTGCTTGCCGGTGAGTGCCTTCAGGCGCGCAGCACCCTTCTCCTCGGTCACGATCACCGTCGCGAACGGAACGCCGCGCTTCACCAGCAAGGCCTGCGCGTCGCGACAGACGTCGCAGTCGAACGTGTAGAGCGTCACCGGAAAACGTTCTGCAGCCTGCTTTACCGCGAATGGCAGCGGATCGGTTTCGATGACGTTCTCGGGTAGCCGCTTCGGTTGCACTTCCCTGGCAGTCGGCGGAGGCGGTTGATCCGAGTAGACGACGCGTCCGTTCGCGTCGATGTAGCGATAAAGCGATTGGGTGGAGGCCTGTCCGGCAAACGCGGCGAGGTAGAGGATCGACAATGCGATGATCAGGCTTCGAACCATGATGGAAAGCCAACCTGCTCAGGACGCGACCATTCCATTATGGCGCAGAAGCGCGTCGAGTTGCGGGGCTCGGCCGCGAAAGGCGACGAACGACTCCAGCGCCGGGCGGCTGCCGCCACGCGCGAGCACCTCGTCGCGAAAGCGAGCGCCGATCTCGGGCGACAGCACGCCGCGCTCCTCGAACAGGCTGAACGCGTCGGCGGACAGCACCTCTGCCCATTTGTAGCTGTAGTAGCCGGCGGCGTACCCGCCCGCGAAGACGTGGCCGAACGCATTCATGAACCGGTCGTAAGGCGGCCGTGGCACGACGGCCACTTCGCGTCGCACTTCGTCGAGTACCCCACGCGGGGTGCCATAGCGGCCGTGCCCGCACGGGATGTATTCGCCGTGCACCAGCATGTCGAACAGCGCAAGCTCGATCTGGTGCAGCATCGCCATGCCGCTGCCGAAGTTTCGCGCCGCGCACATCCGCTCGAACAGTTCGCGGGGGAGCGCAGCGCCCGTTTGCGCGTGCGCCGTCATGTGCGACAGCACGTCCCACTCCCAGCAATAGTTCTCCATGAACTGGCTCGGCAGCTCGACGGCGTCCCATTCGACGCCCTGCAGCCCCGATACGCCGGCGACGTCGACGCGCGTCAGCAGCTGATGCAACCCGTGCCCGAACTCGTGGAAGAGCGTCGTGACTTCACGATGCGTGAAGTGCGCGGATTGCCCGTCGACGGACGCCGAGAAATTGCACGTCAGGTACGCCACGGGGTGCTGCAGGCGATCGTGCGCGTAACGGCGATTCACGGCATCGTCCATCCACGCACCGCTTTGCTTGCCTTGGCGTGCATACAGGTCCAGATAGAACTGCCCGATGAGGCTGCCTTCCGCGTCGCGGATTTCGAAGAAGCGCACGCTCGGGTGCCACGCCGGTGCGCTGGCCGGGAGAACGTTGACGCCGTAGATCGTCTCGACGACGTGGAAGAGCCCGGCGAGTACGCGATCCTCGGGGAAGTATTGCTTGACTTCCTGTTCCGAGAACGCAAAGCGCTTCGCCTTCAGCTTTTCGGCGACGTAAGCGAGATCCCACGCCGCGCAGTCGGCGATGCCGAGTGCGTCGCGGGCAAACGTCGTCAGGTCGTCGTATTCCCGTCGTGCGAACGGATGCGCGCGTCGTGCGAGATCGCGCAGGAACGTGAGCACTTCGCCGGGAGCTTGCGCCATCTTCGGCACGAGCGACAGGTCGGCGAAATTCGCGTAGCCGAGAAGCTGCGCCTCGGCTCGCCGCAATTCGAGGATGCGCTCGATGACGGCGGTATTGTCCCAATCGGGCGATGCGCCGAGGTCGGACGCGAGCGTGGACGATGCCCGATGCATGATCGCGCGGAGCGAGCGATCGTCGGCATATTGCATCACCGGCATGTAGGACGGATAGCGCAACGTCAGCTTGTAGCCGGTTCGACCTTCGGCCTCGGCCTCTGCGCGCGCAGTCATGATGACGTCGGCCGGTACGCCGGCCAGGTCCTGCCGGCGCTCGACGTAGTGCGCCCACGCGTTTTCGCTGTCGAGCACGTTGTCGTCGAATTTCGACGACAACGTCGCCAATTCTTCCTGCACCGCCTTGAACCGCGCCTTGTCGGCATCGGAAAGCTCCGCGCCACCCAGCCGGAAATCGCGCAGCGCGTTGGCGACGACCTTGCGCTGGCCGGCGTCGAGCTCGACGAACCCCGGACCTTCGGCGAGCGCACGGAAGCGCGCGAACCAGCGCGGATCCTGCCCAATCTCGGTGTAGAAGTCCGTAACTTTCGGCAGCTCGGCGTTGTAGGCATCGCGAATGGCCGGCGTGCTGATCACCGCGTTCAGATGCTTGACGAGGCCCCATGTGCGATCGAGGTGATCGTCCGCGGTCTCGGTCGGCGCCACGACGTTGGCCCACGTCGCGGGGTGCGCGTCCTGCCCCACGTGCTCGATCGCGTCGCGCGCCGCTTGCAGCAGCGCTTCGATGCCCGGTCGAACGTGGTCGGGACGGATCAGGTCGAAGCGGGGGAGGCCGGTGAAATCGAGAAGTGGGTTGTCGCTCACGTTCATCCTACGGAGTCAGAGCTGTAAGTATTGCGCCGCCGATTGCAATGCCGCCAGGCCTCCGTCGCAATACTTACAGCTCTGACCCCAATGCGGTGTCGAGCGCCGCGAGATCGGCCGGCGTGCCGACGTTTGCCCACGGTCCGTCGTAGCGCTCGCCGGAAACGATCCCGAGGCGGATCCACTCGCGATAGAGCGGCAGCATTTTGAGCTTGACGCCACGCGGAAGTTCGCGGAACAACGCAGCGTCGTAGATCGCAATGTTGCCGAACGTCAGGCGATCCGGGCCTTCCAGTTCGACGCGGTCGTGCGCGAGCGGGAAATCGCCGTCCGCATGGTACGACGGGTTTGGCACCATCACGAGGTGCACGCGTCGTGACCCCGATGCCGCTTCGCGCATCGCATCGATTCGTGGACGAAGCGCTGCGTAATCGAAGCGCGTCCAGACGTCGCCGGAAACGACCAGTAACGGGCCGGGTGCAAGCAGCGGCGCCGCCGTAGCGATGCCGCCCGCCGCTTCGAGCGGCTCGGCTTCGCGCGACCACGCGAGGCGCACACCGAACGCGGCGCCGTTGCCGAGCGCGGCAATCAGCTGATCCGCGCAGTGCGCGACATTGATCGCGATATCGCGAAAGCCAGCCCGCGCGAGCGCTTCGATCTGCCAGACGATCAGCGGCTTGCGGCCGGCGCAAAGCAGCGGCTTCGGCGTCTCGTCGGACAACGGGCGCATCCGTTCTCCGCGGCCGGCGGCCAGGATCATCGCGGTCGCGAGTGCTGGCATCTCGAATCAGACCGGGCAAGCCGCGTCCGGCCTGCGATCCTCGAGCGTATCGAGCAATGCCGTCAGCGGATCGAATTCGCGATAGCGTGCGCAAGCACGGCGCAGATAGCGCATCACGAGCGGCATGTCGTCGATATAGCCGGCCTTGCCGTCCCGTGCTTTGAGGCGCGCGAAAATGCCGAGCACCTTCAGTTGCCGCTGCACGCCCATCCATTCGAAATCGCGCCAGAACGCCGCGAAATCCGCGCCGACGGGCAGATGGACCTTTCGTCCCCGCTCCCAATAGCGGATTGCCCAGTCGAGCTGTTGCTCGTCGTCCCACTCGACGTACGCGTCGCGCAACAGCGAGACAAGGTCGTAGGTAATCGGACCGTGGACCGCGTCCTGAAAATCGAGGACGCCGGGGTTTGGTGTCGAGACCATCAGGTTTCGCGAATGGTAATCACGGTGCACGAACACGCGGGGTTGGGCGAGGTTGTTCACCACCAGCAGATCCAGCACCGCATCGAGCGATGCACGCTCCGTCGGCGTCAGCGTCCGCCCGAGATGGCGCGCCACGTACCAATCCGGAAACAGCACGAGCTCGCGGCGCAGCAATGCGTCATCGTACGGCGGCAGCTCGTCCTCGCAGCGCGCGCGCTGCATCAGCACCAGCGCATCGAGCGCGTCCCCGTAGAGTCGGGGCGCGCTTTCCGGATCGAGGGCCGACGCATACGTCTTCGTCCCCAGATCGCTCATCAGCAGGTACCCCTGCGCGAGGTCGGAGGCAATCACCCGCGGGACGTGCACGCCGGCGTGCTCGAGGAGCCGCGCCACATGGACATACGGGCGACAATCCTCCTTCGGCGGAGGCGCGTCCATCGCGATCAATGTCGATGCGGTGCCGGCCGCGGGCCATGGTCCGGAAAGCGCCACGCGAAAGTAGCGCCTGAAGCTCGCGTCGGCCGAAGCGGGTGCGATCGAGGCGAGCGGCACGCGCAACGTCGTCGTGAGCCATTGCTGGAGCACGTCCGCGCGCACGTCGGCGTTGGGCATCGATGGAATGAGTGGTGCGGGATTGGGGTCAGCGGGATTGGGGTCAGAGCTGTAAGTATTGTGGCAAGGACGTTCGAGTAATGGCGAAGGCGTCGGCGCCGCAATGCTTACAGCTCTGATCCCATAATCACGCCGAAAGCGTCGGTGCCGCAATACTTACAGCTCTGACCCCATGATCACGAAGCGCCGGGCTAGAATGCGCAAATTTTAGCAAACCGTTGCTGCAATCTTCCTTCCACCCGATGAAGCTTCGTGCCGGCCCGATCGTCGCATGGGCGGCCCTGACGGGTGCGCTGTGCGCGCAGCTCGCGTACTGCGAGCCGCTGGCACTCAAGCTGTCGCGCGAGATCGACGTTCTGACGCCGAGACCCGCGTCGCCGGGCGCGGTCGTGACGCCCGCAACGCCCGGCGCGCGAGGTGCGTCGAGCGCCGGTGATCGCGAGGCGCGCGGCGCGCTGTTCCTGCGCGCCGACCGCCTCGAAGGCGACAACGAGCGGATCACGGCCGAAGGCAACGTCGAACTGCGGACCCGGCGCGAAACGGTGCTCGCCGATCGGCTCTCCTACGCGCTCGACGGCCAGACGATTTTCGGCGACGGCAACGTCGTCCTGCGCCGCGGCTTCGACTGGATCACCGGCCCGCAACTCCAGTACAAGCGCGACACCGAGGTCGGCTTCTTTCGCAAGCCGCGTTTCTTCATCGCCGAAGCCGACGGGCACGGCGACGCATCCGAGATACGCTTTACCGGGCCCGGTCATTACGAGGCGACCGACGCGAGCTATACGACCTGCACCGCGCCGCATCCGGACTGGTACCTGCGCGGCGACGAGCTCGAGGTCGACAACCTGCGCAAAGTCGGCACCGCTCGGCGCGTGTCGGTGCACTTCCTCGACATGCCGGTGCTGTATGCCCCGTGGCTGCAGTTTCCGTTGTCGAACGAGCGCAAATCGGGATTCCTGACGCCCACGTTCGGATCGACGGGCGTACGCGGGTTCGAGGTGACGGCGCCGTATTACCTCAACCTCGCGCCCAACTACGACGCGACGATCACGCCACGCATGATGACCAAGCGCGGCCTGCTGCTCGGCACGCAGTTTCGCTATCTGCTCGGCGATGGAACGACGCCGTTCGGTCAGGCGGCCGGCGAGCTGAACGCGGAGATCCTTCCGAACGATCGCGCCACCGGGGAACGGCGCGACGCGCTCGCGTGGACGCACACCGAGCAGTTCTCGCCCTGGCTCGCCGGGTACTGGAACCTGAATCGAGTTTCCGACGACAAGTACTTCGCCGATTTCGCCGATCGCATTGCGATCACATCGCAGAAAACGCTGCCCCGCGAAGGCGGCCTGATAGCCACCTCGGGGCCCTGGTCGGTAGTTGCACGTGTACAAGGCTACCAGACACTGCAGGATCCGAATGCGCCCGTCATTCCCCCCTACAACCGCTTGCCGCAGATCCTCGGATCACTCAGCGACACCGATTGGCTGGGACTCACGTGGAGCGGAACCGCCGAATACGCGCGCTTCTCCCAGGAAGCGCTGGTGCCGACCGGCGAGCGCGTCGTCGCGTATCCGACGGTTGGCTGGAAGCACCAGGGCTCCGCATGGTTCTTCAACGCCCGCGCGGGCGTCCACATGCGCGAATACCTGCTGGACCAGACGACTGCCGCGCTGCCCGATCGCCACCCGGGCTACGCGATCCCCGTCGCGAGCGTGGATGCGGGTCTCGTGTTCGAGCGGGATCTCGACGTGCTCAAGACGCCGCTCACGCAGACGCTCGAGCCGCGCGCGTTCTACGTCTACATTCCGTACAAGCGGCAGACCGGCGCGCCGGTCTTCGACAGCGCGCTCGACGACTTCAACTTTTCGCAGCTCTTCGCCGAGAACCGCTACATCGGCAACGACCGCATCGGCGACGCGAACCAGCTGACGCTCGCGCTCACGTCGCGCTTCCTCGATCGCGATACGGGCGCCGAGCGGTTGCGCCTTGCCGTGGGACAGCGCTTCTATTTCGAAGACCAGCACGTCAGCCTGAACGAGCCGCTGCGCTCCGCCGCGACGTCGGACTTCCTGGTCTCCGCCGAGGGCAGGTTGTCCAATACCTGGTCGCTCACGAACCTTCTGCAATACAACTTCGACGGCCACGAGATCGAGCAATTCAATACCGGCGTTCGCTATACGCCGTCGCCCGGACGCGTGCTGAACGCGACTTGGCGGTATACGCGCAACCTCGTTGATCCGACCGGTGCGATCCAGCAGATCAAGCAGATCGACCTGTCAGGCGAGTGGCCGGTCCGCGATCGCTGGACGCTGATTGGTCGCTGGAATTACTCGCTGACCGATCGGAAGACGCTGGAGGGTGTCGCGGGCATCGAGTACAATGCCGACTGCTGGGTGCTGCGCATCGTCGGCCAGCGGTTGACGACCACGACGCAGCAGGCGACGACGTCGGTGTTCGTGCAACTGGAACTCAACGGACTCGCGCGTGTCGGAACCAGCCCGCTCGAACTTTTGCGTCGCAGCGTGCCTGGCTACGTGCCCACTAACGACCCTTCGTTGCGCGAACGCGACCGACGTTTCGAACCGCTCCCGGAATTCTGAAAGGCTTCCACCGATGGCCGGCACGAATCCAAGCCGTCTCGTTCACGCGTTCCGCGTCGTACTCTTGATCGTCGCGGGTTTCGCGTGCGCGCAAGCGGCCGCCGCGCAGGCGCCCGCGCGCGCCGAATCAAACCCGGTGCCGCTCGACCGCGTGCTCGTCGTCGTCAACGACGAGGCGATCACCCAGTGGGACATGAACGAGCAGCGCCGCATCTTCCTGCAGCAGATGAAGGCATCCAACGTGACGCCGCCCGCGAACGACGTCCTCGACAAGCAGGTGCTGGAGCGGCTGATCGTCGAGCGCGCCGTGCTGCAATTCGCCAAGGACTCCGGGATCCGCGTCGACGACACGACGGTCGAGCGGACGATCCTTCGTGTCGCCGAGGAAAACAAGCTCTCGCCCGACGATTTCCGCAAGGTGCTCGAGCGCGAAGGTATTCCGTACGCGAACTATCGCGAGGACATCCGGCGCCAGATCATCATCCAGCGCGTTCGCGAGCGCGAAGTCGACAGCAAGGTCACCGTGTCGGATGCCGAGGTCGACAACTATCTCGCCACTGTCGCTTCTCAGGCGGGCGGCGAGGATGAATATCTGCTTTCGCACATCTACATCACGGTACCGGAGCAGGCTTCTGCGGACGTCGTGGAGGCGAGTCGCAAGCGCGCGGAAGAAGCGCTTGCGGAAGTGAAATCGGGCAAGGATTTCGGACAGGTCGCCGCGGCGTACTCAAGCGCCCCCGACGCGACTTCGGGCGGCACTCTCGGATGGCGCACGCGTGCACGCCTGCCTTCGGTATTCACCGACGTCGTTCGCACGATGAAGGCCGGCGACGTTTCCGGCGTCCTGCGCAGCGCCGGCGGCTTTCACGTAGTGAAGCTCGTCGAGGAACGCAACCGCAATCAGCCGACCGTCGTCGATCAGACGCATGCGCGCCACATCCTGATCAAGGTCAATGAGCAGACCTCCGAATCCGATGCGAAAGTCAAGATCGATCGGCTACGCGAGCGGCTCGTCGCCGGCGCGAGCTTCGAGGACCTGGCGCGCGCGAACTCCGAGGACGCGTCGGGCGCGAAGGGCGGCGATCTCGGCTGGATTTCGCCCGGCGATACCGTGCCCGACTTCGAGCATGCGATGGACAAGCTAGCGATCGACGAGATATCGCAACCGGTCCGCACGCCGTTCGGCTGGCACCTGATCCAGGTGCTCGAGCGGCGCAAGCAGGACGTCACGCAGGAGCGCCGGCGCGACGAAGCGCGCAAGGCGATCCGGCAGCGCAAGAGCGACGAGCAGTTCGACGAGTTCGTGCGCCAGCTGCGCGATCGCACGTACGTCGAGTACAAGAGCGACGACCGTTGACCCCGAAGTCACGCCGAAGTCAGGATCGCGACGCGCGTCAGCGTCGTTTGCGCTCGGGCCGCGAGCGAGATCGTCAGACGTAGCTGGTCGACTTCTCCTGCGGGTGCCGATGCCGTGCGCTTGACAATGCGGCCGGCTGTGGTTGTTTGCATGGCACTTCCGTTTCCGCGCGCCAGCGACCGCCACGGCGCATCGATCGCGGCGCGCGCGGCCACGTCGATCGTTCGGACTTCGATTTCATCCGGCAGTCCGATAACGATGCAATCGATCGCGTCACTCGCAAGCGCGACTTCCCGCGGCGAGACGAGCACGACGGCGCCGCTCGCATCGGCAGCGATCTCGAGCGCTCCCCGCATGGATCGCAACGATCCGCATGCGGCCGTCCATCCGTCATCGTCGGCATGCGCGAGCGTTCCGAACGTCCAGAGCCTGCTTCCGAGCGGCAGGCCCGCTCGTGCGAGCAGGAAGTCGCACGTCGCCTGCTCGAGCGGCGTGTTGCGCCATGCAGTGAAGGTTACGTAGTCCGCGCTTTGCGCGTACCTCCCGTTCGAGCCATTCCATGCCATCGGCGACACGAAACGCGCGCCGGCATTCCACAATTCGCGCAACGCACGGTAGGCCGCCGCGTAGGTGGGGTGTCGCTCCGGATGTCGCAGATCCGCGGTGTTGAATTCCACGATGCCGAATCCGGGATCGATCGCTGCGAGCGTCGCGTGGAGCGAGCGGCCGTTTTCCATCGGAATTTCGTTCGTCGCCGACGCGCCGTACACGATCGCGCCGAGATGTCCGTCGCGCGGCTTGCTGCCCTCGACCGTCACGCCGCCCGAGTCGTGATTCCTGACGGGACTCGTGATCGACAGCGCGAGCGGCATGCCGTTGTCGGCAGGCGCCATCAGCCCTTGCGACGACCAGATGCAATCGGGGGCAATGCCGGCTGCGACGAGCCACTGCGCGAGCTCGTCGTAGTGCAGTGCCACGAGGTGACGACGAAACGTTTCCCATTCGCGCACCCACGGGTCGCGCCAGTAGGGGTTCGCGGCGTCGCGGGAAAACACGCGCGGTGGATCGACGTCCTGCCATCGCCGGAACGGCCGTCCCGCGATGGCGCACACCTCGTCGAGCGAGAGCGGCGCCACGCGATAGGTCGACAAGTCAGGTACGCCGTCGTCGACCTCGCCCGCATAAGGTCCGCTGCCAGCGAGCCAATGTCGGAACTGCACGAGCATTCCGGGGTTGTAGTCGTACCACTGCGCTTCCGAAAAGAACGGATTGATGTAGACGTCCGGGTCGAGATTGACCCCGATGAACAGTCCCGGATGCTCGCACATGAACGAGACGATATGTCGCGCGGCCTGCTGCAGGTTGCGCTTCTTGTAATCGCGAACGCTGCGCGCATACACGTTGAGGGTCAGCGCGCGCGCGAGCTCCGGCGCATCCTGCGACCCCGGCAGGTGCTTGAGATAGTCGTCCGGCATCACCTCGTCGCGCTCGTTCCATTGGCAATTCGCAACATCTTCCTCGAGCCAATCATTGAGATCCCAATCGGGGCATGTACCGCCCGCATCCGCCCAGATGCCACCGTTCAGCGTGATCAGAACGGGAAGATTGCGTGCGCATGCATGCGCGAGCACCTGCGACAGCGAATCGTCGGCAACGGCACGGGTGCCCCGGCGCCGGCTGACGTCGAAGTCCGCGTCGAAACGGTAATCGTCTGCATTACCCGTCGTCGTGCGCAGATAGAGGATCGGCACGCGCATGCCGACGCGCGTCGTCGTCGAGACGTACGCCGAATACCAGCTGTCAAGGCCGAAGGCGCCGCCGGCCGCGATGCCCGAGAGCGCCGGAATCAGGAAAAACGGTGTCGCTGCGCGGCCGGCCAGAAAACGCCAGCGCGAATGCGCCGACGATTCGACGAGCGAGCGCTGTCCGAGCTGCATTTCGCTGCCGTCGCCCGCGATCGCGACGACGGCAAGCGTTCGCCGCTCGACGTGCGGTGGCGCCGGATATCGCGAAAGATCCTCGGTGAATTCGAATCCGCTGTTCGGATTGTCCGGGTAGCCCGGCCGCACCGCTGCGACATCATTGCGGGGGATCCCGTAACGAGCGCGAAATGCATGGCCTTCGAGGCGGACTTCGACAGCGCGAATCGTGTGGATCGCGAGCGCCCAGCCGGTCAGGTGAACGCGCGGTCCGATGATGCCTTCGCTGTGCGGCTCGTCGACCCAGCCGATCGTTGCGCCATAGGCGGGGGATGCGGATTCGGGTGGCGGCATGAGTCGCGATTATCGCGTATCGTAAAATCGTCGATCGCAGCCGACGTGCGTGGCTGCCATTCCTGTCCGATCAGCAATGCGTGCAGATCTGCTTGGCCGCCTGAATCGCTGGATGCGACGCGAGCCTCGGCGCGAGCCGGCGACCGCTGCCGTGGATTCCGGGTCACAAGCGCCGGACGATGCGGCAGGCGACGCCGACCTGATCGTGCCGCGCCTTTGCGCTGAACCCTGGTACGTCGACAAGGTGACGATCGACGGTCCGCGCGTGTCGGCCGCCGGCTGGTCGATGCGCGTCGACGAGCACGAACCGGCAGGCGGCTGGTTCAGGATCAACGGTCAGCGCTTCGACCACATCCGGTATCCGTTGCCGCGCGCCGATGTCGGCGCCGTGTTCTGGCAGCGCAACGGCTCGTCACTTTGCGGCTTCGACTGCGCGATCGACGACCTGCCCGAGCCGTATCCGAACGGCGTGCTGGAAATCCAGCGCGTCGTCAGCGATACGCCGCGCGTCGAGCGCGGGCGCGATTCGTGGTTTGCGCCCGATCCCGCGCGGCAGGCGAACCTGCCGGACGCAGATCGACGGTTTCGCGTCATCGGCGATCGGGATCCGGTTGGATTCCTGATCTCCGGCGCTACCGATTACCATCGGATGGATCGCGCGCTGCTCGAAGTGACCGGGAAGCATTTGCACGAGTTTGCGCACGTGCTCGATTGGGGCGCGGGCTGCGGGCGCGTGGCGCGCCACCTTCCTTCCCGATACGCGGATGCGCTGACCGGCTGCGACATCGATCGTGACAACGTCGACTGGTGCGCCGCGACTCTCCCCGGAACGTTCGTCGCCTCGCGGCTTGCTCCGCCGCTGCCATTCGAAAGCGGCGCGTTCGACCTGGTTTACGGAATCTCGGTGTTCACGCATTTGCGCGAGCCGATGCAACTGCGCTGGCTCGAGGAGCTCGCGCGCGTCGCGCAACGCGGTGCGATCCTGCTGATGACGACGCACGGGCAAACGGCGATCGATTTTTCGAGGATGTCACCGGCCGAATATCGGCGCGTGCGCGACCAGGTACGCCGGGAAGGCATTGTGGTGAGCGGCATGAATACGCAGCTTGACGGGCACGCCGAGCACGGGGGCGAATACGTGAACGTCTATCACAGCACCGGTTACGTGCGACAGACGTGGGGACGCTGGTTCGAGGTGCTGCACATCCTGCCCGGCTACATCCTGCATCACGATCTCGTCGTGCTGCACCGATGAGGCCGCGATCATCCGCAAAAGATTGAGGTTGTTGTCGCGCCCGGTTGCGAGCGCTCCAAACGTCTTTGTCCGGTCGATATTCACGGGATACATGGAGGGCTGTGAACGACGATCAGCAGTTGCTCGACGAGCAGATCGCATATTACCGTGCGCGGGCGCTCGAATACGACGCATGGTGGTTTCGGACCGGACGCTTCGATCGCGGCATGGACAACAACGCCACCTGGCGCACGGAGGTCGCACTCGTCGAGGCGGCGGTCGTGGATGTGCTCACCAAGGCGCGGCCGTCGACCGTCCTCGAGCTCGCGTGTGGAACCGGACTTTTCACCCGCCACCTCGCCCCGCGCGCCGGCGCTGTCACCGCGGTCGATGCATCACCCGAGGTGATCGCGATCAATCGAGGCCGGGTCGCGGCGCGGAACGTCCGTTACGTCGAAGCCGACGTTTTCGCGTTTGAGCCCGCCATGCGCTACGACTGCGTGTTCATGAGCTTCTGGCTGTCGCACGTGCCGCCTGAGCGATTCGACGGGTTCTGGTCGATGGTGCGGCGCGCGCTCGCGCCCGGCGGCTTCGCGTACGTGATCGATTCGGCGCACGATCCGACGTCGACGGCGGCGAACCATCCGACGCCCGATCGCCATGCCGGCATCGTGACGCGAAAACTCGACGACGGCCGCGAGTTCCGCATCGTGAAGGTGTTCTGGGAACCGGATGCGCTTGCCGATCGGCTGCGCGCGCGCGGTTACGACGCCGACATCGCCGGCACGGCGCACTATTTCATCTACGGCAGCGCACGCGCGCTGACTTCGGGGTCAGAGCCGTAAGTATTGGCGCGACGGTTCGCCGTGAGCCACGGCTCAATGCTCGCCAATACTTACGGCTCTGACCCCGAAGTCAGCGAGTAATAGACGTACGCCTTTTGCGGAACGCGCCCCTGGCTCATCTCGCGCTGCGCCTCGACGTCGGAGGGGAGCTTGTCCCAGAAGATCTTGCGGCCGACCCGTTGATCGGTTTCGACCTCCGGCTTCTTGTCCAGCAGATCGCGGATGAAGCGCGTGTGATCCGACACATAGTGGCGAGCGGGCAGCAGCGGCATGGGATGCAGGAACTTCGACGACGCGAGATGCAGTTTATCATTTGCGCATCGGACCTTCGACCAGCCGGAACATGAAGAGCCGGCATTCGATCGCACCGTTCCATAACGGTATCCGCCGGTCGGGTTTGAGGCCGATCAGCTTCGCAAGGCGCAGATCACCGGTCAGGAAGGCTGCGGTCCATCCGCTGAACCGGCGCTTCAACGCGTCGCCGAGTTGTGGATAGAACGCCTCGAGTTGTCGCGCATCGGCGAGGCGCACGCCGTAGGGCGGATTCGCGAGCAGCAGTCCGGCGGAATCCGGCGCCACGCGCGTCAGCACGTCGGCCTGTTCGACACGCACGAAGTCATTGACCTGCGCCGTACGAAGCGTCGACGACGTCCGCGCAATGGCCGCGTCGGCGATGTCGCTTGCAACGATCCGGTTTTCTTGCGGCGCCGGGTGAATCCGGTCGCGCGCCAACTGCCTGATCCGCTGCCACGCCGGGCCGTCGTACCACGCGAGTTTCTGGAAACCGAACGTCCGCGAGATTCCCGGCGCGCGGTCGGCCGCCATCAGCGCCGCTTCGGTGACGATCGTTCCGCCGCCGCACATCGGATCGAGCAGCGGGCGCGCCGGCGTCCATTGCGCAAGCGCGAGCAATCCGGCGGCAAGGTTTTCACGCAGCGGTGCCTCGTCGCCGTCGCGACGGTAGCCGCGCCTGAAGAGCGGTTCTCCCGACGTGTCGAGATAGACGTTGGCCTCGCACTCGGTAAGGTGCACATGGATGCGCACGTCAGGCGCGCGCTTGTCGACCGACGGACGCACGCCGCGATCGGCGCGGAAACGGTCGCAGACGGCGTCCTTCACGCGGAGCGTCGCGAACTCGAGGCTCGTGAGCGGCGAGCGGGTCGCGGCGATATCGACGCGCAACGTGCGCTCCGGCTTGAAGTATCGGGTCCACTCGATCGCGCGCACGAGCTCGTACAAATCGCGTTCATCGCGATACGCGGCACCGCCGATGCGCCAGAGAATCCGGCTCGCGATCCGCGACTCGAGGTTTGCGCGATACGCGAGGTCGAGCTCGCCCATAAGTGCGACGCCGCCTTCCCCGGGAACGACGTCGCTGGCGCCCAGCGCGGCCAGTTCCGTTGCGAGCGGCTGCTCCAGGCCGCGCGGACACGGCGCGAAGAAGCGTTCGGTCATCGCGCGCGAAGCGGGGTCATCGAAGCGTTGCGTCAGAACGGCTTGGCGACGACGAGCCAGACGATCGCGACCAGGAGCGGCAACGCTGGAATCTCATTGAGCCAGCGGTAGAACACGTGACCGTGCCGGTTGCGATTGCGTGCGAAATCACGCAACAGCATGCCGAAGTAGACGTGCAGCGCGATCAGCACCAGCACGAGCGTCAGCTTGACGTGGAGCCAGCCGCCGCTTGCACCGTAGCCGAACCAGAGCCAGAGTCCGAATGCGACCGTCAATACGGCGCCGGGCGTCATTATCCCGAAATAGAGCTTGCGCTCCATCGTCTTGAAACGCTCGATGCCGATGCGGTCTTCCGGTGGGGCGAGCGCGTGGTAAACGAAGAGGCGCGGAAGGTAGAAGAGCCCGGCGAACCACGACACCATGAACACGATGTGCAGCGTCTTGATGATGCCGTAGCTCATCAACGGCCCCCCGATCGTGCGCAGGCTTCGCGCTCGAAGCGATTGTCGTGGTAGGGGTCGCGCCGCAGGACGAGCTGGACGACGCTCGATCCCAGATAGAGCGGAAAGAACAGTGCGCCCCAGCGTTCGTACTGGCGTACATGCACCTGCTCGTGACGGCGAACCGCGACGAGCGTTTCGTGATCGACGCCGATGATGACATGGCCAAGCGTGATCGCCGCGAACCGGCACCGGCGCGGCAGCCATCGCATCGCGTGCGCGATGCCACCGCCGCCGACCTCGATCGTGCCCTCGACGATGCGCGCCCGCGCGGCCGCCGCGCCAGCCGCGAGCATCACGGCGATTCCTACGAGGGAAGCGGGCGCGGCCCAGCCGTAGCGGATCGCTCTGCCGAGTCTCATTTCAGCAGTCGCCTGCGCGTCAGCGTCAGCGCGACGTAGTACGCCACGATCGCGTACGCGGCGAGTACCGCGACATGCAGCAGGATGCCCGACGGAATATGACCGAGCATCAACGGTCGCGCGATGTCGATCGCGTGCTTCAGCGGGAGCGCGCTTGCGATCGTCGCCAGCCATGCCGGCATCTGTTCAACGGGGAAATAGACGCCCGAGAAGAGCAGCATCGGCGTCAGCACCAGCGTAAAGAAGTAGGTGAAGAAGTCGTAGCTCGGCGCGAGCGAATTCATCACCAGACCGAACGCGCCGAAGCAGAGGCCGACGAGAAATCCGAGCGGCAGGATCCACAACGCGAGCCACGTGTGGCCGAACCCCAGTGCCAGAATCACGATCAGGATCGCCGCGGTCGACATCACCGCCTTGGTCGCGCACCAGATCCACTCGGCCAGCATGACGTCGTCGAGCGCAATCGGCGCGTTGATGATTGCGTCCCATGTACGCTGGACGTGCATTCGCGAAAAGGCGGAGTACATGCCTTCGAAGCTCGACGTGAACATCGCGCTCTGGCAAACCATGCCGGTGCCGATGAACGCGACGTAAGACATGCCGCCCACCTGGCCGATCATCGAGCCGATGCCGTATCCGAGCGCCAGCATGTAAAGCAGCGGATCGGCAATGTTGCCGAGCACGCTCGCGATGGCGAGCTTCCGCCACACCAGCAGGTTGCGCCGCCACACCGGGACGAATCGCACGGAAAGCTGCGGCAGCTTGAGGATCGATGCGGCGGCCATGATGGCGTGTCCTAATCGCGCAATTCGCGTCCGGTCAGCTTGATGAAAAGATCCTCGAGATTCGCAGGCCGGTGCAGGTACCGCACGCCCGTACGCGTGGCGAGATCGGCGAGGAGCGGTGCCGCGTCGGTCGCATAGCAGAACGCCGTCTCGCCGGCGAGTTCCAGTCGATTGCAAAGCGCGCGGCCGCGCACCTCGGCCCAGCTCCGCGCCGCTTCGCCGTAGACCTCGACGACTTCCGGCTCGACGTGTTGCTCGAGCAGCACGCGGGGTGCGTCGCAGGCGATCATCGTTCCATGGTCGATGACCGCGAGTCGTGTCGCAAGCCGCTCGGCCTCATCCATGAAATGCGTCGTCAGCAGGATCGTCTTGCCTTGCTTCAGCAGTTGGCGCAAGCCGTCCCAGATCAGATGCCGCGCCTGCGGGTCGAGGCCGGTGGTCGGCTCGTCGAGGATCAGCATGTCCGGATCATTGATGAGCGCGCGCGCAAGGGTCAGTCGACGCTTCATGCCGCCCGACAACGTGCGGATCGACGTCCCGGCCTTGCCGGCGAGCCCTGCGAATTCAAGCAGGCGCGGAATGCGCTGGTCCAACTGTTCTCGCGGCAGGCGGAAGTAGCCGCCGTAGATGATCAGGTTCTCGCGGACGGTGAAGTCGGGATCGAGATTGTCCATCTGGGGCACGACGCCGACGCGTACGCGCGCCGCGCGCGCTGCTTTCGGGACAGGCTCGCCGACGAGTTCGATCGTGCCGCCGTCGGGGTCGACGAGGCCGAGGCAACAGCGGAGCGTCGTCGTCTTGCCGGCACCGTTGGGTCCGAGCAGCGCAAAGCATTCGCCCCGGTGGATGGCAAACGACAGGCCACGGACGACTTCCTGGTCGCCGTAACGCTTGCGCAGTGCATCGACGCGCAGGATCGGCGCGCCGCTTACGTCGGCGCTGGCGGTATGCGGCCGTCTTGCGATGTCCGGCAACACGGCGCCGCTTGCATGATCCCCCCACGCTTGCGCCATGCGCTGCTTCGCTGCCCCCCAGAGGGCGGACCCGCGCCTTGGCCCGGCGGCGCTCATCGCTGATCGCTGCGTGGCGCGTCGGGTGTCCACAGCGACGTCACGACGCGCGATAGCTGCGGGAGTCGTCCATGAAAGAAGTGCCCGCAGCCGGGGAACACGACAATCGGCAGTTGCTGCGGCCGCGCCCATTCGAACACATCCGCAAGCGGAACGACGTCGTCCTGTTCGCCGTGGACCACGATCGTGTCGACCGGAACCTCGAGCAGGGGGAAGCGCTTGACGGCGGGGCCGACGAGTACGAGGCGTTCGGCCTGGATGCGCGTGGCGACGCGCGTCTGCACGAACGAGCCGAACGAAAATCCCGCCAGCGCGATGGGCAGCGTTTCACCGAAACGTCGGCGTACGAGCGTGAGCACGGCAAGCGCGTCCTCGGTCTCGCCCACGCCGTCATCGAATGCGCCTCCCGATCGTCCGACGCCCCGAAAATTGAAACGCACCGCCGCATAGCGCAACGCGAAGAACGTTTTCGCGAGCGTCTGCACGACCTTGTTGTCGAGCGTTCCGCCTTGCAGCGGATGCGGGTGGCAGACGAGTGCGATGCCTCGCAACGACGGGCCGGGAACGTTGAGAACGACTTCGATCGGCGCTGCCGAACCGTCGACAGTGAGGCGTTCCGTCGTGCGTGGCGTCATGGGCGAAAGGTTAACGCATCACGCGGGATCGGCGGGCCTGCCCCACGCGGGCCGCCCGGCGAGCACGAACAGCCACACGGCGGCCATCATCGGCCAGAGGAGCAGCACCGTGCGCGTCAAGCCGTTGTAGTTCAGCAGCTGCCCGTAGTGCCAGTCGAACAGCGCCACCGGCACGCGTCCGGACAACGTTTCGGGCGCCAATACCGGAGCGCCGAGCGCTGACAGCAATGCGATCGCGCACACCGCCACCTGCACGGGCCTCGGCATCGCGATCGCAATGCGCAACACGACGGCGCCCACGGAAATGCCGATGACCGCGCCGGGCTTGATCCAGGTTTGCCAGATGGTCGGCTTCAGCACGAGCGCGGCCACAATGCCCTTCAACACCAACGCGCCGAGAATCATCGCGAGAACGATGCCGCCGGTGTTGCGGCGCCGACGCAGGAGCAGCGCGCCGAACAACCCGACGCCGAGCACCTGGAAGGCGGTGCCGGCCGCCTGCACGAATGCGCTTGCGGTGTCATGCGGCGCGGGCGTCGCCACCATCGCGGCGCCCAGCGCCGTGACGGTATCGTTGTCGAACGTCACGGCGAAAAGCGGTATGCCGGGGTTCATCTGGGCGACGAGCCACAGGATCAAGAGCCCGAGGCCGACGTCGCCGAGATGGCCCGGCAGGAACAGCCGTGCGCGGGCCTGGTAGAGGATTCGGCGCGTCGATGCGTTACGGGCGATTGCCGTCGCGAGCACACCGCCCAGCAGCGCCCCGGCGGTGTTCGTCGCGACATCGTAGACGCTCGCGACGCGCGGCGGTATGTACATCTGCAGCGATTCCATTGCGAACGACATCGCTGCACCGATGATGATGCTCGATGCGACGCGTCGTCCGGGTGACGCACCGCGTTCCAGCAATGCCACGAAGACGCCGAACGGAACATAGGCGAGGACGTTCAGCAGCGCGTCGTAACGGACCCAGCGGGTCGACGTGCTGAAGAGGAAGAACGGCGTGCCGGGCGGCGGCGTGAGCCACGGCGAGAACGGCTCGAGCGACGCATAGACGATCGCGAGTCCATACAGCGCCGCGAGGACATGCGGCAAGCGCGTGCGGGATGCGGGCGGGACGGTGTCCATCACCCGATGATCGCACGTGGCGCGCCGCCACGGCGCCCCGTGGAGCCCTCTACCTGGACGCTTTTATTTCCGTCCAGAGCTTGTTGCGCAGGCGCCGTTGCGCGACCGTCAGGTCCTTCAACTGCTCGAGCTTCGCCTTGAGTGCAGGCGGCGGGAACACGGCGGGCAGCTTGAGCAACTCCGGCTTGATGTACTTCATCGCATCCAGGTTCGGATTGCCGGACCCGATCAGGTTCGTGAGTTCCGCCGAATTGCGTCCGTCGAGCATGAAGTTGATGAACTTCAGCGCGAGGTCCGGCCGTGGCGCGCTCTTGTGGATCACCATGTTGTCGACCGCGAGCACCGCACCTTCCTTCGGCACGCCCTGCAGGATGTGGAACTTGCGCCCGGCGGCCTGCGCGTCCTGGTTCGCCTGGAAGATGTCGTTCGAGTAGCCGTGCACGAGCCAGATGTTGCCGACGGTAAGCTCCTTGATGTACGACGACGCGTTGAACGCCGCCCAGTATGGCTTCGCCTTCCTGATGACCGCGGCGGCTTCATCCCAGTGCCCTGAATCGACGTCGTTCGCCGAGTAACCCAGGTACTTGAGCGCCGCCGCGAAGAGCTCGTTCGCGCTGTCGAGCACCGTCACGCGCCCCTTGATCTTCTCGAGGTACTTCGGGTCGAAGATCACTGCCCACGTATCGGTGGGGAGCCCGAGCTCCTTGATCTTGACGTCGTTGTAGCCAATGATCGTCGTCGACATCGCGTAGGGCACCGAATACTGGTTGCCCGGATCGAACGGCGTGTTCAGGTACGCGGGATCGATGTTCGCAAGGTTCGGGAGCGCCACCTTGTCGAGTGGCTTCAACTGGCCGCCGCGAATCAGCGCCTGGACGGCGTTACCCGTCGGCACCAGCACGTCGTAGCCCGTGGCACCGGCGGCGAGCTTCGCGAGCAGCTCCTCATTGTCGGAATAATAGGTCTGCACGACGTCGCATTGGCACACGCTCTCGAAGCGCTTGACCGTCTCCGGCGCGATGTAGTTGTTCCAGTTGTAGAGGTGCAGTACGTCGCGGGCATGGACGGGTGTTGCGAATGCGAGTCCGACGGCGAAGGCGGCGGCCAGGATGCGAGTGAGCATGGTCAGGCTTCTCCCTGGGAGCGAAACAGACTCGGCGACAGCTTGGCCGCCATGACGATCAGCAGCAACGTCAGCAGCATCAGCAGCGTTGACACCGCGTTCACTTCCGGTGTCACCGAGATCTTGATCATCGAGTAGATCTGCAGCGGCAACGTGACGGTGCCGGCGCCGGCGGTGAAGAACGTGATGACGAAATCGTCGATCGACAGCGTGAACGCCATCAGCGCACCCGCGATCACGCCGGGCATGATGAGCGGGAGTGTCACGTAGCGGAACGCGTTCCCGGGTGACGCGCCGCAATCGCGCGCCGCCTCCGTCAGCGTCTCGTCCATGCCGGCCAGGCGCGCGCGAACCACGATCGCCACGAAGCCGATGCAGAAGGCGATGTGCGCCAGTGCGATCGACACGAGCCCGAGGGTTACGTTCAGCAGCACGAAAAAAATCAGCAGGCTGACGCCCATCAGGATTTCGGGAATCGCGATCGGCGCCAGGATGAGGATCGGCAGCAGGCGCAGCCGGTACCGGTGCATGGCCACGCCCGCCATCGTGCCGAGGATGGTCGAGACGAGACTTGCGACGACGCCGATCAGCAGCGAGTTCCCCGCGGCGGTCAGCATCTGGCCATCGGCGGCGAGCGCGCGGTACCAGTCGAGCGTGAAGCCGACCCATTCGGCATTGAGGCGCGAGTCGTTGAACGAGTAGACGACGACGATCAGGAGCGGCACATAGAGGAACGCATAGGCGAAAACCGCCGCGGCCCACAGCCACGGTGAGCGTCTACGCACGGCTCGTTCCACCGCCGCGCCAGCCCACCCATGCGGCGGTGCCCGCGAGGATGAGTGCCGCCACTGTCAGCACGATCGACAGCACGCTGCCGAACGGCCAGTCACGCGTTTCGAGGAACTGCTGCTTGATCAAATTGCCGATCAGCGTGTCCTCGGGACCGCCCAGGATGTCCGGAATCGCGAAGATGCCGAGCGCGGGAATGAACACCAGCGCCGAACCCGCATAAACGCCGGGGAGCGACAGCGGGAACGTGATCCGCCAGAAGCGTTGCCACGCAGTAGCGCCCAGGTCCTGTGCGGCGTCGAGAAGCGCCTGGTCGTGCTTCTCGAGGTTCGCGTAGAGCGGCAACACCATGAACGGCAGGTGCACGTACACGAGGCAGATCAGCACGGCAAACCCGCTGAAGAGCAGTGGCACCGGTTCCGCGCCGAACAGGCCGAGCATCCCATTGACGAGCTTCGCGAGCGCCGCGTTCGGGCCGAGGATGATCATCCACGCGTAGATGCGGATCAGGAAGTTGCTCCAGAAGGGCAGGATGACGAGCAGCAGCAGCAGGTCGCGGTACTTCTTCCCGCTCTTCGCGATCAGCGTCGCGAGTGGATACGCGAGGAGCAGACAGATCAGCGTCGTCAGCGCCGCATACCACGCGGACTTGACGAAGACGCGCATGAACACCGTCTCGGTGGCGAATCGAACGTAGCTGTCGACGTTGAGGTCGAGCTTGCCCGCTGCGTCGACGAGTGGCGCCAGACCGCCGAATTCGCCAGGCGAGCGAAACGACGCAAAGACCATGATCAGCGTCGGCGCCGCGAAAAAAACGAGCAGGTAGACGAGCGGCGGCCCGCTGACGAGCCATTTCGCGACGCGGGTACGGGAATCGCCAGCGGCAGCCATGATTCGGGACTACTCCTCGATGAAATGACCGGCGTTGACCGGCCAGCTCATTTCGACCGCGTCGCCGACCTCGAAGAACTTCGCGCGTCCGCCCTGCGAATTGGCAAGTAGCGCCTCCAGACGGCTGCCGCCGGGCGTCTCGACGCGATAGACGGTGACGTCGCCCATGTACAGCAGGTCGGCGACGGTGCCGCGATAGTGATTGTCCGGCGCATCTTCGGGCGCATTCGCCGAGATGCGGATTTTCTCGGGCCGGAGCGCTACGGTGCCATTCGCGCGGGAAGCGATCGACGAGCGGGTCGCGACGTGCACCGGTCCGAGTCCGGCGACTTCCACCGTGACGACATGGTCCGAATTCGCGACGACCGGTCCCGAAAAAAGGTTGCAGTGACCGATGAAGTCGGCGACGAAACGCGTGCGCGGAAAGCCGTAGATCTTCGACGGCTCGTCCACCTGCTCGACGCGTCCGCGATTCATCACCGCGATCCGGTGCGAGAGCGCGAGCGCTTCCGTCTGGTCGTGCGTCACGTAGACGAACGCGATGCCGACCTCCTTCTGCAAATTGATGAGCTCGATCTGCAGTTCTTCACGGAGCTTTGCGTCGAGCGCTGCGAGCGGCTCATCGAGCAGCAGCATCGTCGGATGCGTGACGAGCGCGCGTGCGATCGCGACGCGCTGTTTCTGGCCGCCCGAGAGTTCATGCGGATACCGCTTGTTGAAACCGATGAGCCGCACGTCTTCGAGCGCCGCCTCGATGCGCGTCTCCCGCTCGTCCGCCGGCACGCGCGCCATCTGCAGCGGAAATGCGATATTGCCCGCGACGCTCATGTGCGGAAACAGCGCGTAGCTCTGGAATACGGTGCGCACCGGGCGCAATTCGGGCGGCCGTCGCGCGAGGTCTTCGCCGTTCAGCAAAATGCGGCCGGCGTCGGGGAGGTCGAAGCCCGCGATCATGCGCAAAAGCGTCGTCTTGCCGCAGCCCGACGGACCGAGCAGCGTGAAGAATTCAGCGGCCTCGATCGCGGCGCTTACGTCGCTGACCGCGGTAAAATCGCCGAAACGCCGAGTGACACCCTGTATGTCGAGCAGCGCCACCGGTGCCGCGCTCCTTGCTGAATGGAAGGGATTGCGCGGCGGATTGTAGCGGATCGTATGGGGTCAGAGCTGTAAGTATTGCGGCGA